>PMJE01000645.1 GCA_003157315.1 Myxococcales bacterium
AGCGACTCGGTGTTGGTCACCGCGTCCTTGACCATGCCCTTGAACACGTTGTAGGCGACCACCGCCGGGATGGCGACCAGCAGGCCGATAGCGGTGGCCACCAGGGCCTCGGCGATCCCGGCCATCACGCCGGTGCTGGCGGCGGCCATATCTTTGGACAGATCCTTGAACGCGCGCACGATGCCCAGCACGGTGCCGAACAGGCCGATGTAGGGCGAGTTGGAGGCCAGGGTCGCCAGGATGGACAGGCGCCGCTCGTACAAGCTCTTCTCGCGCGACATCGCCCCGGTCAGAAGATCCTCGACGGATTCCGGCCCCTTGGCGTAGCCGCGCAGACCGGCCAGCACCACGTTGGTCTCCAGGCTATCGGTCTTGGCCAGCAGCTTGGCCGCCGCCTCGAAGTCGCCCTTGTCCAGGCACTTGCCGAACTCTTCGCGCAAGGAATCGAAGTTGACCCTGTGCCGCCGGTAGAAAATCCAGCGTTCCACCATGACCGCCACCGAAAGCAGCGACAGGCCGAGCAGGAGCCAGAGCACCCACTCGGAGCGAAAAACCGGCAAAGATAGGAGTTTTTGAACTAGGCCTTCAGGAGAGGGGGTCATAACGACCTCACATAACACCGCATGGGCAGCTTTCTGTCACCCGGCTGACGATGACGCAAGCGCAATCGCGTTGCGTCGCCGCAGACGATCCGCCTGTTGACTGCGCCGCACAGCGCACGTAGCGTTCGGCGGCCATGTCCCTTCACCTGCTTTTCTTCTTGCGGAGCTTGCCCAAGCGCCGTGTTCTTCCCGCGGCACTTGTCCTCCTGGCGAGCACACTTGCCAGCGCGGCGCGCGCGGAGCCGCAGAGCCTAATCGCCGGGAAGCTGCCCAGCCGTAGCCACGGTGTGAAGAACGTGAGCCGCCTGACTGACGGCGTGTACGGCAACGAAGGCGATGAATGGCTCACCGACGTGACCGCTCGCTTTTCCTCGGCGCGATCCTTCGTGGAATACGACTTGGGGGCGGAGCGCGAGCTTCGCTGTGCCCTGGTGCAAGCCGACAACAACGATGTGTACATCCTCTCGGCTTCGCAGGACGGGGAAACCTGGAAGTCCTTGTGGCGGGTGGGGGCCGAGGCAGGAGCGGGCATGCGCTTGCGCAATCAGAAACTGGAGGTGAGCGCGCGCTACGTGCGGCTCTCCGCCACTGGTGGGGATGCCCTTTACAGTGTGAGCGAAATTGCTGTCTTCGCCGAGTGCCCGTCCATCTGGCCGCCGTCCGAGCTGATACGAACCCGCGGGGTTACAGTGGCCGACACGGTCAATACCAAGGTGGTCATTTTCGGGATCTTCGTCGCGTTCTTCCTCTTGGTCCATCGCCGCAAGGCCGCCCGCATTCACTACGTGCTCGTCGCGCCGGCGCTTGCGGCAGGCTGGATGCTGGCTGCCGAACTGGCGCGTCTCTATCCATTCTTCGACGAAGAGCCGTCGTTGCGCGCGTTGCTCGCGGTGCTGGTTGCCCTGCTGGCACTGAAAGAGGCTTTCTTCAGTGAGGCGGCGGCGCCGCATCGTAAAGTGGTGCTCGGCACCTTGGGCTTCTGTGCGGTCACGGCGTTTTTCACCTTCTATCACTTCGGAACCGCGCAGTACTTCGACGAGACCACTGGCCAACGCACCTTCGTGCACACCTGGGCCATGCGCAACGACTTCCCGACTGCCAAGTACTTTCGCGAGCTGCGCTTTGACGGACTGTATGTGGCCAGCCTGGCTGCCTATGCGGAAAACACGCCGAGCTTTGGCCAAGAAAGGCTGAACAGCGTGCGCCTGCGCGATCTGCGCGACAACCAGATGCGCACTGGTGGCGAGCTGGCGGATGAGATGTCCAGGGTGCGTTCACGCTTTTCCGCCGAGCGCTGGCAAGACTTCAAGCGCGACATGAAGTATTTCTCCGACACCATGGGCGAGGCTGACTACCTGGCCAGCATGCAGGAGCACGGAGGCGACGCCACCCCTGCCTGGATCCTGCCCGCCTATCTGCTGTTCAGCCACCTGCCCGCCAGCAAAGCGACCTTGACCGTGACTGGGCTCATCGATCCACTGCTGATTCTGCTCATGTTCTTCGTGATCGCGCGCAGCTTCGGACTGCGTGTGATGCTCTACCTGGTGGTGCTGTGGGGCACCAGCGACTTCTCCATCTTCGGCACCAACCTCATGGGAGCGACACTGCGCCAGGATTGGTTGGTGGCCCTCGGGTTGGGCGCCTGCGCGCTGAAATCGCAACGCCCATTCTTGGGCGGGGTTCTGGTCGCCTACGCCGGAATGGTACGTTTGTTCCCCAGCCAGGCTGCCTTGTTCCTGGCGGTGCCCATCGTGTGGTTTGTCGTCGACATTTGGCGTGAACACCATCGCATCCCGCGTGTCGCGGAGATTCGCGCTGCCCATCGCCCGGCGCTGCGCGGTCTGGCGGGCGCGCTCGCGTGCGTGGTTGGCTTGCTGGTTTTCAGTTCAGCGGTGTTTGGCGTGGGGGACAACTGGGGCGCGTGGCAGCAGAAGACTGACATTCACGCGACCGGCCCAAGTGCGAACCTCTTGGGGTTGCACAACGTCATTGCTTTCCGTTCCGATGTTTCAGCCCCAAGTCTCGCGCAAAGAAATACCCCTGACCTTTGGTCCGACTGGGCGCGCCTGCAGAATGCGACCTTTTCGGCGCGCCAGCCGCTGTACTACCTGGCTGTATTGCTTGCCCTCGCACTGGCCTTGATTGCGTGCCGCGGCCGCACTTTGCCGCAGGTTTTTCTAATTGGCCTTCTATTGGTCCCATTCTATTCGTATTTGCCCAACAACTACTTCCAATTCGTGTTTCTTTTGCCACTGGCAGTGGCCGTAGCCGGGGCACAGGCTGAACGCGACCGTGGTTTCGCCTTTGTGGTCATCGTGCTCGCGCTCATGGCAGTGGGCCAGGCATTCACCCTGGCCGAGACATGGAACGACCTGCGCTACACCGACCAGAGCGATCTGCTCGTCCTCGCATCCGCAATCATCCTATTCCAATTGGCGCGCGAGTCCTGGCGCGCAGCGCCGCTGTGGAAGAAGGAGAGCGGCGCGGGAGAGAAAGACGCGCCAGCCAGCGCGGGCTGAAAGGATCTAATGTAGGGGCGACCTGCGGTCGCCTGCGGCTGCATACTCGGTCAACGCTTCAGCTAGCACCTGATTTCGGAACGAGGCGTGCAGCTCGGCAGCAGTGCGCAGATCGACCTTGCGGCCCAAGGTGGCAGACAGCTCCCGCGCCATTCGTGCCATGGCCAGATAGCCCACGCGTACACCGGGTTGGAATTCGACCAGCATGTCCACGTCACTGTCTGGCCGAAAATCGTCGCGCAATATCGACCCGAACAGAGCCAGGCGAGCGATCCCGTTATCACGGCAGAACTTCGCAACGCGATCATGTGGAATTTCAATTCGCTTCTCGTCCATCGAACACCGCTCCATACGGCAAGCCACGGAAATCAGTATACCCTGGCCCGGCGACACGCATCAGCCTGATGTTGATCGTCCGGCCCATGCTGTTGCCCAACGATCGAACAGCGTTTGACGCAAATTGGCCTGAGGTCTACGATGTCATCTGCATTTTGTGCGCGTGCCGTTATGATGTAGCGGCACCATCGAAAGATTCACGCGTGACCACACAGAAACTTGATTCGGCGAGCACGGACACCCTTTCTGGGTTGCCATCGCGGGAGAAGATCGGCCGTGTCGCCTGAACCTCGCATGGACGCGCTTGTGGGC
>PMJE01000436.1 GCA_003157315.1 Myxococcales bacterium
GGCACGGCTGGTCTCGCGCAGCATTCCGGGGCCGCAGGTGGCGCTGGTGCGCTTTGCCATCGGGGTTCTGGCGGTGTTTGGTGCGTGGACAATCTTTCGGGTCGAATTGCGGCCGCACCGCTGGCGCTGGTTGATTGCGCGCGGCCTGTTTGGCGGCACGTCGGTGCTGCTGTATTTCACCTGCATCGAACGACTGGGCNNAACTACACCTCGCCGGTTTGGTCGCTGCTGTTTGGCTGGATTCTGCTCAAGGAACGTCCGCGTTCGCACGCCGTCCCAGCGCTGCTTCTGACCCTGATCGGCGTCGTGTTGATCGTGGGCAGCGGGGGCGGCGGCTGGCGGGTGAGCGGCTGGGACTTGGTCGCAGAACTGTCAGCAGTGTTCGCGGGCATTGCGGTCACGGCCATCCGTGCCGCACGCCGAGCCGGAGACGATGGCACGCCCGCGGAGAGCTACTGGTCGGTGTTTGCCNNTGGGTGCGGTAGCCACCATGCCGCCGGCACTGCCGCCGTTCGGCCACTGGGTCGCGCCCAGCGCCCAGGAATGGCTGCTGCTTCTTTTCGTGGGAGTGACCGGCGTTTGGGCTCAGCTCATCATGACCCGAGCACTCAAGCATGTGACCGCCACTGCGATGGGCATCATCCATCAAGTCACGGTGGTGCTCACCGTACTGGGCGGGCTGATCTTCTTCGGCGAGATGCTGACCCTACGTTCAGCAATTGGCAGCGCGATCACCGTGGTGGGCGTATTGTGGGTCGTGTATTCGGAGTAATTGGCTACGGCTCGTTACCAGGGCTGCCGAAGTCTTTCAGAATTTGGTCGATGCTCTGCTCGGACCTCTGCGCCGGCGCGCCCTCGGGTAGGTCACTTTCGCCTTCCAGCTCCGCGGCCTCGCCGCCGGTTTCCAGATCCTGGGTCGGCATGGCTTCTTCAGCCGGCGCCGGACCGAGGGTGCCGCGCGCATAGTGCATCATCGCATTGACGGCGCTCACTTGGGCGCTGCGCACGCTGGTGACCGCGCGGCGACGGTGGCCCTCGACCATGATGGAGAAGGCCACCACGTCTGCCTTGTCGCCCACGTAGCCCGACAGACACGACACGCCGTTGAGTGTGCCGGTCTTGGCGCGCACCCTTTCCGCCGCGGAGGAGCCACGAAAGCGATTGCGGGTGGTGCCGTCCACCCCACCCACGGAGAGCGACTGCAATAGATCAGGCCCTACGCGCGGGTCGAAATACAACCGACGCAGCAGGTCCGCCATGGTGGCCGGGGCAACGCGATTCTGGTGGCCCAAGCCCGAGCCATTGGCCGGCAGGTAGCCGGAGGAGGGCACCCCGAGATCGGTGAGCGCATCCCGCATAGCGCGCACGCCCTTTGCGGTACTGGCGCTGCCACCATAGGTTTCGGCGCCCGCAGCTTCCAGTACCCGCTCGGCCCACTCATTGTCCGAGTTCTTGTTGACCCGGCGAATGAGCAGGGGCAACGGTGCAGACTCGTGCACGGCCAGAATCGTAGGACCGGGCGCCGCGCTCCCGCGCAGCAGGACCACCGGCATATCACCCAGGTTACTCGCCGACGCAAGCTGCATGTCGGGGTCCGCGGGTGCGCCGACCAAGTGATCGCGCCCCTCACCCGGATACACGCCGGCCAGGCCGGTCACCTCGATGCCTGCCTGGACCAGGGCCGCGCGCATCAGGATCGCCGCGTACAGCGTGTCGCCGGGTGGTGCCCGGCGAATCACCATGCCATGCCGACCGAGCCCGACCTTGCCAGTGACCACGACTTGAATGTGTTCGCCCGCGCGTGACACGGACACGCCGATGCGGCCGCGCCCCGTGCCGGTCACCGCCTGGTTCACCAAGCGCAGGGTATCGGAGCCAGGCCACAGGGAAACCAGCGCGCTGGCACCGACCTTGTCGCCCGGCCGCACGCGCACCTCAATGGCTGACCAGCCCACCCGCACCGGAGAGCGGCCAGCCACAAAGGCTTCATCAGAACCGATGCGCCGGGGATCGCCCAGCACGCGTCCCTCGATGCGGCTGACGCCCCGGCGGGCCAGATCCTCAGCCATCACGGCAAGGTGCGCCTCGCGCAGCGACGGATCGCCGCTGCCGCGCAAAATCAAGTCACCGGCAATCGTGCCGTCCCCGGCGGGTGAAGGTCCTGACAGCTCGGTGCGGAAGCGCCAGGTGCTGCCCAGGCGCAGCAGCGCCGTGGTGGTGGCCAGCACTTTCTGGTTGGATGCGGGATCCATCAGCACCGATCCGCGGCGGCTGAAGAGTACATGTCCGGTCGCCAGATCCAGCACCCGCATACCCACCCGCAACCGGCCCAGCACTGAACCGTGAACGATGTGAGTCAGCGCCTCTTGCAGGGCCAAGATACGCGCGCGATTGGGATCGTCCGCAGCCGGTGCCGGCGTTTCGATCTCGGCTGGCCTGGCGGGTGCGGCAGGCTTTGGGTTGCCTCTTTCGTGCGAAATCCCCGAGTTGGGGTGCGAAGCCCTAAATCCTGGGCTCACCGGAACGGAAAGGGGTTTGCCCGACACTGCTGCAGGCTTTGCCACCGGCTTACTGGTGGACTTGGCAGGGATCGGCGCAGGCCGGGTTGCGGCCGGGCTACTGATGACGATGGGCGTGGGGCGACCGAGCTTGGCGGTCGGTGCTCTTGGCTTGGCCGCGGGTTGAACCGCGGGAGAGGCTGACGCTGTCATGCTGAAGAGCAGGAGCGCAAACGCAGTGGCTTTGGAATACCCGTACCTCATCTGCTCATCTCGCTACACAGCGAAACCCCAGATCGCCATCGCGATGTTGAGGGTCCCAGGCGTTTCGGTTGGCAGCGCGCGGCTCGACGAAGTAGCTGCAGCAGGAGCCGCCGCGCACCACGCGCCGGCTGGGGTCGCGATCGTATTTGTCCGCGGTCCACTCCCAGACATTGCCGGCCATGTCGTCGACACCGTACGGGCTGGCTCCCTGCGGGTAGCTGCCCACCTTGCTGGGCCGGCCTGGGTTCTTGCCCGCGCAGGGACCTTCGTTTTCGAAATTGCCCCAATTGGCGCGGCCACAGTCGAGTTCATTGCCCCAGGGATATTCGCGGCCGTCAGTCCCACGCGCCGCCTTTTCCCATTCGTCTTCACTGGGCAGGCGGCCGCCAGCAAAGGCGCAAAAGGCGTGCGCTTCATGCCAGTTCACGTTGGTGACCGGCAGTTCCGGATCCTGGGCCAGATCAATGGCTAGTTGCGGACAGCGGCGAGCAGCTACACAGCGCGCGTACATGGCGCGCGTGACCTCGGTGCGGTCGATGCGGTACGCGGGTAGAGAATGCTTGGCCATCGGCCGCTCGTCGTCAGCGCCGCGATTGGAGCCTTTCACGAATGACCCGGCGGGAATCAGCACGCGCTCGAATTTGGCCTCGGCAGCAACCAACAGAACCAAAGGCAACATGATGCGCATCACGCGAGGCGAGCCTCGATTGCCAATGCCAGTTTCGCCTTGCGAGGCAGCGCCTTAATGGCAGCCTCGCGCCGCAGGGCCGAACCTTGGGATCGCTTGCGCTCCACATGCACCAGCCCCACCGGTCCCCGGCCCCGGGTGTAGCGCGCGCCGCGACCCTGGTTGTGCTGGCTCACGCGCGCGTTCACGTCACGGGCGATTCCCGTGTACAGGGATCCATCGCGGCAGCGGACCACGTACACGAACCAGGCAGGCATGGGGTTTTCCAACTATGGCAACTGCTGAACAAGAGAGCAATTTTCTAGACTTAAAGAGCAATTTTCTAGACTTAACCTCATCTACATCGGCAGCCGGCAGGCCGCGCTCAAGCCTGGAGGCGCTCTAGCCGAGCCAACGCCTCTTCCACCCAGGGCGCAAGTTCATCGCCACCGTCGGCGGCCAAGGCCATGTAGCGCCGCAAATGCTCCACTGCCTGACGCTGGCTACCCAGGTTTTCAAGGGCGGTGGCAAGGTTGTAGTGCGCGTCAGCGAAATCCGGGGAGGTTTGTACCACCCGCCGCAGCTCCGAGGCCGCCAGCTCGACTTCGCCCAGCTCGTGAAGGATGCGGGCCAGGTTGTAGCGTGCCTCGGTTTGGTCGGGATCGAGGGCCAGGGCAGCCTCGAACGACGCACGCGCTGCTCCGGCATCGCCCGCGTCGTAGGCCAGCGTGCCCAGATTGGTGTGAGCCGCGGACAGTCCAGGGTCAGCCGCCAGAGCTTGCCGGTAGGCCGCCACTGCCTCGTCAATCTTGCCATTAGCTTCTTGCGCCAGTGCGAAGGCGAACCATTGGTAGGCCGACCGCTCGATGCCGTCGGGATTGGTTAGCGTCGGTCGTGGGGTGGGCAGGGCAGCGACCGAAGCAGCGCGCGCCGCCAGATCGCCCAGGCCGAAGTCAAACAAGCGCTGGCCGTTGACCTCGAAGGTAGCGCCGTCGGTGACCAGGGCCAGGGTATTTCCGTCCCAGGCGACGCGCAGGCGTTCGAGCGGCCGATTCACGGCGGGAAGCGCGGCGCGCACGGCATCCAGGGCCTTGCGGATCTGCGCGGGCGCGAAGCCGCGCTCGACCAGTTCCTTGGCCGCGCGCACTGCCACCAGGTCTTGGAAGGTATATGTCTGGCGCGCCCCTCGCCGCTGTGACGGGCCCACGAAGCCGGACTGCGACCAGTAGCGCAGCTTGGCCTCGGCCACGCCGAGAATGCGAGAAACCGTGGCGAAGGTGTATTCCTGTTCGACAACACTGGCCATCAAAAGCTCGCCTCCACGTCAGCGTCGATGAACACGCAAGACCCTTGCGCGCGAATCTGGATCTCGGTGCGCACGCCTTTGGGCCGGGTCTCGGTTATGCGCAAGACCTCGCGGCAGGCCAGCGCATCCATGCGCGCCTTGATGGTCAGGTCAGCGCGCATCAGCGCAGCCAGTCGTTGCGCCGTGCCTGCGTCGCCGTGCTCGCGCACTACAGGACCGAGGCTGTCCAGGTCGACGGTCACCATGGTCGACCCGAGATAGCAATCCTTGCCGTTGCGTTCCGCCCGCTGCCCCTCGGAGATCACCTCTGCGCGGTCCAAGATTGCGTCGAGCGCCGCGCGCGACAGGCGCTCGCGCACCTCGCGCTCGAACATGGCAATGCGCCGCGCGCGCGCCATGGGACGAAGCAAAAGAGACTGCCCGACGCGCTTGGGACGCGCCGGGTTCTCGGCTGCTGTTGCGAAACACGCCTCTGTGAGGTCATGTCGTGCCATGTGGATAAATGTAGGATAAGGCGAAAGCGCCAAGTCTCCAAATTTCTTGATCTAGGAAACCTCCACCTTCGCGTTCGGGTCAAAGGGATTGGTCCGCACGGCGAGGGAGAATAGGTACGGGTAGGTGGCTCGCAAGTGCTGCATGTGGCGCAGCCATTCCCGGACCAGCCAGTCATAGGCGCGTTTTATGTCGTTCTCCAGGTGCATGCGATCCGCGTCGGGCAAGTTGGCCACGCTCGGTCGATGGGCCAGCTCATCAGCCAGGTGGAACACCGCCCACAGCATCTCGGTCAGGGTTTCGTGTTCGAGCAGGTTGGGGTTCTCCAGCAAGCGCAACAGGAAGTCGCGCTGCTGTTCGAGGGTGACTTTCACCAGCGCCAGATCTCCACGGCCCGCGTCGATCGCCGATTCGTGGCCCCGCAGCACGGTCTGCATCTTTGCGAAGTGCGCCTCGGTCCAAGCACCGTCGATCCTCAGGTGTTTGCGCACGTCTTCGGCGCGGGCATCGAAAGCAGAGAGCAGCCGCAACAGAGGGGTGCCAACTTGACTAAAGAAGACGCCGACCGCAACGTTCAGTTTTCGCCGAATGGCCTGGCGTTCATGCGCGTTGAGGAGTTGATCGAACACCAGGGTGGCCAGCACCGCCTGCACGAACAGGAAGGCNNTTGCGGAAGATGGCCCAGTGGAGCGCATAGGCCGCTGCCGACGGCAGGAGTAGCAGAAGGGCGAGTAGGATCTTCTGGCGCGGTTCGCGTTTTTTCACGGGGGAAGGTTACATCGAAGGAGGCCGTTTGTCGGAAACCCTTCTGGCCACGCGGATTGACCCGTTCTTCACCTTCGCGCTACTCATAATGACAGTGAAACTGGTCCACGGCACGAGCGGTCAAGGGACGCAGGATGCGCTTTCCGAGCTGGCGCGTCTGGCTGGATCTTCCGTATGCCTTTCGCCCAGGCGCGTCCTTGGGAATGGCGTTGGTTTGGATGCGGCCAAGGCTCAAGACGCGTACCAGGCGACGCTCGCCCTGCCCGCGGCGCCACAAGGAGTGGTTCGCTCTTGCCCGCTGGAATTGGGTGTCACCTACCAGATCGCCTTCTTTCTCGCCAACGGCAGCCGCCTAATGGCGACAGCGGACCCGAACGGATGCTCCTATGTGGACATCTCCGGCACATGCACACGATCTACCGACCCTGCCTACTGGAGCCAGCTCGCGCAGGACCTCGGCATACCCGTATCCGAGATCTATCCCTATCCCCCGCAAGGTACAGCCCCTGTCTCGGTGGCGATCGCGCCCGGGCTGACGAGCTACTCCCCGATCGTTCAGTCGGTGCCTGGGCTCCCCATGAATCCAGTCGCCAGCGGCTCGCTGCCGGCCAATCCGCTTTACCGCTGGCGCACCGACTACGGTACCTTCGCTCTCTGGAGCCACCCGGATGGCACGGTGGCCGGCCAAGGCAGCGACTTCACAGTGGGCGACAGGACCGTCTACTTGCAATACCTGACCGCTCCATTGGACATGAACATTCCGGTCTGGATCCATCTCGATCTTATCGACGGCAGCAGTGCACAAGTTTTGGCCTCAGGCGAGCTTTCCCTGGTTTGGTCCTACCCAGCAACGCTCACAGTCCAGTAGCGGCCATGGCCGCGCTATTGCGTACAACGCGCCTTCAGCTCTTTGAAGCGAAGGTCCGCGGGCATGAGACTCTCCAGCTCGGCGAAACGCAGGGGAAGGCGTTCGGCGGCGTGGTTATCGCAGGTCCACACCGCATCGATGTACGAACGCCAGCCAAGATAGCCACGCGCCTGTGGGTCGGACTTCGCCTCGGCCAACATCCATGGCGCAAGCGGATCCAGGGTCGAATCGCTGCCCAAGGCCGGCGCCCAGAGATCTCCCGCGGGCACGAGTTGCTTGCGCAGGGACTGTGACATCACGATGTCCGGCTCGATGCGCACCGGCCGGCGCGCTTCCAAGGCGCGCAGCACCTGGACGGGCAATGCCCCGTCTTGGTAGGCGCTAAGGCTGGGCGCCAGATCGGGTTCAGCCAGCGCCACCCGCTCGGCATAGCCAGGCCCGCCCGCGAAGGCCAGGTGGGCCCAGGCCACGTCAGGCCGGCGCGCTTCCACCAAACGCTGGTACCCGACCAGGAACGCGGTCTCGAAGTGGTTGGTCAACAGAGCCGCTCGCACAGGCAAATGCGCCAACATCTGGCCGCTGGCCGCATCGCCGGCGGTCGAGTTGCGCAGCCCGGGGTACTGATTCGGATTGGGAAAACGGCTGATTGCGAGCACGAGCAACAGGGCGGCCAGAAGCGGACGCAAACGGGTCAGGCGAAACACGGTCAGACCGAACACGATGGCGGCACCAGAGAAGACCGCGACCAACGCAAAGGCTGGCCCCAGGTAGCCGCGAATGTCCGGGTTGGCCGGGGCCAGACCGCCAATCAAAGCCGCCACCATGGAGCCGCCTGCTGCTACCAGCAGGGCCAGGCCTGGCACGCGCGAACCCCGGCGCCGGAGCAAGAAGTAGAGGCCGGCGGGAGCGAGCAAGGCGAAGGCCTCGCCCAGTTCCTCCATGGGAAGAAACGGCAGATCTCCTGGGGTAGATTGGCCCTGCACCACGGCTTGCTTGATCGTGAATGTGTGCGCCGAGACCACCCACCACAAACCGCCCGGCGTGCGTGCGTCGCCCCACACCACGTTGTTGGCGCCATGATCAGGCGCGCCGAAGAGCGCAGCCGCGCGCAGGGGCAGGTACGCATGGATCGCCATGCCCGCCAAGAACGCCAGTAGCGCCAGCCCGATGAAGCGGCCGCGTCTCTCGGCAAGCAAAGGCAGCGCCGCCACCACGGCTCCCAGTCCGACCAGCCCAGCGAGAAGCGAATGGTTCGCCACCCCCAGGCCGATGAGCAACGCTGCCAGCAAGGCAAGCCGCGCATCCCGTGCGCGCGTCGCACGCAAGGCCAGCCACAGCGCGGCCAACGACAGCGCCGTCTGCAAGGCGTAAACCTCAGCCCGGTTGCATACGATCACTACCCCGGGCGCGAAAGCGAACATCACGGCAATCGCAACGGCCACCAACACGCGCGTGATTGGATCGAGTTTCTCTTCCGGATCGAGCCAATCGGCCACATCGAGGCTCAAGGCGTAGACCAAGAGGGCGGCCAGCGCCCCGGCAACCGCCTGCGAAAGAGCAGCGCGAAAGGCGACGTTGCCGATAGGCAAGAGATCGAAGAACTTCCCCCACAGAAGGGCGGTGACCTCGCCCGGCGGATGGGCCACACCCAGGCCAAAGGTCGCCGCCGCCAACTCGGCCGAATCGAGAAAATAGGGAGCCGGCGTGGCGCAAAGGGCGTAGGCGAGAAAGGAAAATGCGGCCACAGAAAATGCGCCCCATGTGCGTAGTTCAATTTGGCGGCCAATATCCACGGACCCGGGTCCTCGACTTTATGTTACCGTCAGGGGCATGGCTGTGGGCGAAATTGAATTGGCAAAATTCCCCATCCTGGTGGTCGACGACGAGAGCGACAACCTGGACGCGTTCCGCTTCACCTTTGGCAAGACCTTCACCCTGCACCTGGCCTCGGGCGCCGAGGAAGCATTGGACCTGGTGCGCGCCCACGACATGGCGGTGGTGGTGACCGACCAGCGCATGCCGCGCATGACCGGGCTGGAGCTTCTGCGCGCCGTGCGCGACATACGCCCCGACGCCGTGGGAATCATCGTCACTGCCTTCACCGACGTGGATGTGCTCATCGAGTCCATTAGCTTGGGCCGC
>PMJE01000232.1 GCA_003157315.1 Myxococcales bacterium
CTGGTAGGCAAATGAGTATCTACAATCTTCCCCTGTCGGTTACCGCACGGGCGGGAACCAACATCGCTCTGGTCAAGTACTGGGGCAAACGCGACCCGACCTTGAATTTGCCCGCCACTGGCAGCCTGTCGCTGACCCTGGCCA
Organism: Myxococcales bacterium; assembly: GCA_003157315.1. Next base: position 145 of record PMJE01000232.1, read on the forward strand.
ATTTCGGCAGCGAGACCACGGTGCGCTTTGCCCCCGACGCCGAGGCCGCCGAGGGTGGCGATCGCATCACTCTGGACGGGGCGCCCGCCGAACCGCGCTTTGCCGAGCGAGTGCGTCGCTTCCTCGATCTGATTCGCGAGGAGGCGCGTGTCGGCCTGCCCGCCGCGGTCGCCACCCGCAATAGCGTGCCCACGGCCGCCGGCCTGGCCTCTTCTGCTGCCGGCTTTGCAGCCCTGGCGCTGGCTGGCTCGCGCGCCGCAGGCATGCGCCTGCCCCTGCCCGAGCTGTCCGCCTTGGCCCGCCAGGGCTCGGGGTCAGCCGCGCGTTCGATCTTCGGCGGCTTCGTCGAGATGGCGGCGGGCGAGCTTGCTGACGGCAGCGATGCCTGCGCGCAGGCGCTCTTGCCTGCCGATGCCTGGGATGTGCGTCTGGTGGTGGCGATCACCGCCGAGGGACCCAAGGCCATTGCATCGGGCGAGGCCATGGAACTGACTGCAAAGACTTCGCCCTACTACGCTGGCTGGCTGAAAGCGGTGCCGCGGGACCTGGCCGCTGCCCGCGCCGCCGTGCTGGCAAAGGATCTGGCGAGCCTGGGCCACGTGGCTGAGCGCAGTGCCTTGCGCATGCACGCCTGTGCGATGGCCGCGGATCCGCCCATCGTGTACTGGAACGGCGCCACGCTGGCGGCAATGGAAACCGTACGACGCTTGCGCGCTGCCGGCACGGAAGCATTCTTCACCATCGACGCGGGACCACACGTCAAGGTTCTCTGCGCGGCATGCGAAGCTGCGCTGGTCGAGCCAGCGCTGGCAGCGACGCCTGGGGTTCTGCGCACGCTGGTGCTGGCGCCTGGGCCTGGCGCCGAAGTGGTGCGCGAGGAGCACCGATGAGCGGGCGCACTACCCTGGTGGGTACGCCGGTGGTCGCTGCCCCGGGCAAGATCTTCCTGGTGGGCGAATATGCCGTACTCGACGGTGGCGTGGCCGTGCTGGCGGCGGTGTCGCGCTACGCGGTTGCGCAGTATGTTCCCGGGACCGAGCCACAGTCTGCCGTGGTCGGAGAAGCCGTGAAGCACTCGCTAACGGCGATTGGCGAAGCCTCGGCTGCCTTGCCGCCCGGATCCGTGCTGGTAGACACGGACGCATTCTGCCAGGGCAAGTTCAAGATCGGGCTGGGGTCAAGTGCAGCCACCGCGGTCGCCACGGTAGGCGCCATGTTCGAGACCGCCGGCCTGTCTATCGAACACATGCAACATGAGGTCTTTTCGACCGCCGAGGCTGCCCACCGGGCAGCCCAGGGCGGCGTGGGCTCGGGCGCCGACGTGGCCGCCGCTGTCTATGGCGGCTTCATCAAGTTCATGCGGCCCTCCGAAGGCCCCCCCATCGTCGAACCTATCGCCGTGCCAGCCGGCCTGCACCTGGTTGTGTTTTGGACGGGAGACTCTGCTGACACACGCGAGCTGGTGGAATCCGTGCAGTCCTACGCGAAGCTGGCGCCGTCGTCCTACCGCATGCTGATGGGCGCGCTCCGTACCACGGCCGAACGTTTCGTGAATGAGCTTCACGCGGGCCGCGCTACCGGCGCGGTGGTGGCTGCGGGACGCTATGGCCGGCAGCTGGCCGAGCTGGGCAAAGCCGCGGGGGTAAAGATTGTCACCGAGGCATTCGAGCAGGCGGCTGCCCTGGCCCGTGAGTTGGGAGGCGATGCCAAACCTTCAGGAGCCGGGGGTGGTGACGTCGGAGTGGCTCTCTTCGCCACGCCCGAAGCCGCAAGCTTGTTCGCCCGCGCGTGCCAGCCTGCGCTTACGGTACTAGACGTCTCCCTGGCCAGCTCGGGAGTCTACCGCCGCTCTGGGGAAGAGCTGCCGGCCGCGGCACGGGGGCCCTTTCATGTCGGATAGCTCACGTATTCCCGAGTTCCGTCGCTTGTCGCTGGCGGATCGGCGCCGCGAGTTGGCGGCACGTGCGGAACTGAACAGTGATGATCTGGCGTTGCTCGACACCGGCGGCCTGGCTGCGGCAGACGCAGCCCGCATGATTGAGAATGTCGTGGGCCTCTACGCCCTACCCTTGGGCGTGGCGCTCAACTTCCAGATCAATCAGCGCGACTACCTGGTTCCCATGGCCGTGGAGGAACCGTCGGTCGTCGCCGCGGCCTGCTACGCAGCCCGCATGGTACGCGCTGGCGGCGGCTTCTCTGCCACCGCCGACCTGCCGGTGATGATCGCCCAGATCGAGCTGCGCGAAGTCGGCGACCCGGCTGCGGCACGCGCTCGTATCGAGGCTGCCCGTGCCGAGATACTCGCGCTGGCCGACAGCTGCCAGGCTGTTCTGGTTTCCGTCGGTGGTGGCGCACGCGACCTGGAAGTGCGGCANNCAACACCATGGCCGAAACCGTGGCGCCTCGTCTGGCCGAGCTTTCCGGCGGCCGGGTCGGTCTGCGCATTCTCTCCAATCTGGCCGACCGGCGCCTGGTGCGCGTAAGTGCCCGTGTGCCTTTTGCAGCGCTGGCGTCCGACAAGGGAAGCGCCGCCGGCAACCAAGTTGCGGAAGGCATTGCCGCTGCCTCGCGGTTCGCCGAAGACGATCCCTACCGCGCGGCGACCCACAACAAGGGCATCATGAACGGTGTGGATGCGGTGGTCATGGCCACTGGCAACGACTGGCGCGGCGTGGAAGCGGGCGCGCACTCCTATGCCGCACGCGACGGCCGCTATCGACCGCTGGCGACATGGAAGGTCGAAGGCGAGAGCCTGGTGGGACGGCTGGAGATGCCCATGGCAGTGGGCACGGTCGGCGGAACCTTGCAGGTGCACCCAGGGGCGCGACTCGCCCTGCGCATCCTGCGGGTTTCGTCTTCCCAGGAGCTGGGCATGGTAATCGGCGCCGCGGGTTTGGGACAGAACCTGGCCGCCCTGCGCGCCCTGGCCACCGAGGGCATTCAGCGCGGTCACATGAGTCTGCACAAGCGCGCGGTGGGCGCCCCGTCGGCTGACCCGAAGGGAAACCGGTCGTGATCCGTTCGATCTTGCGCAGCGGACGCCGGCGTTTGGCCGGCAGAGCAGGTGGCGATGGGAGCACAGAATCTGCGCTCGGCGAGACCCGGTCCGCCCTGCCCTGGTTGGACCCACCCGCCGGGCCTTGGCCGGTGGAGCGCGCCTACCACTACTGCGAGGAGTTTGCGCGCGCCCACCACGAGAACTTCCCGGTGGCTTCCCGCTTCGTACCCTCGGCCCTGCGGCCCCATGTGGTTGCGCTTTACGCCTTTGCCCGCGCGGCTGACGATTTCGCCGACGAGCCGCAATACGACGGCCACCGCAACCAAGCGCTGGATGCCTGGCAAGAGGAGCTGCACCGATGTTTTCACGGCGAGCCCCGCCACCCGGTGTTCGTGGCCCTGCACGACACCATCGAGAAGCGCAGCTTGACCCTGCCGCCCTTCGAGGATCTGCTGTCGGCTTTTCGTGCTGATCTCGAAGTCACGCGCTATGCGACCTTTGCTTCCTTGCGGGCCTTCACCGCGCGCTCGGCCGAGCCGGTCGGACGCCTGCTTTTGGGGCTATTCGGCTATCACAACCCCGAGTTAGTGCGCTTCGCCGACGAGATCTCAACCGCGGTTCAGCTTACCAACTACTGGCAGGACGTGGCCGCCGACGCCGCCCGCGACCACATCTACATTCCCGGCGAAGATCTACACTTCTTCGGCGTCAGCGAAGCCGACATCAAGGCGCTGCGGATTGCAGCGCCCATCAGTGATCTGATGCGCTTCGAGGTCGCGCGCACCCGCGCCCTGTTCGAACGCGGCCGCCCCTTGCTGGGCAAGCTGGGCAACGACCTCAAGTTCGAGCTGGGCCTCATCTGGCTAGCCGGCATGGCGATTCTCGACAAGATCGAGGAGGCCGATTTCGACGTGTTCACCCACCGTCCGGTCATCGGCAAGCGCGACAAGGCCAAGATCCTGGCCCGCGCCGCCAAACGCTGGGCCGCGCGCCTTGATCTGTCGGCGTTGCGGCGTTTCTGGCCGTGACGAAGTTGGCTAGCCGTCGCTGGCCACTGTCCCATGACTGAGCAGCACGATCCCTATCAAGCCCTTCGCCACCGTGAGTACCGCTGGTTTCTTCTCGGTTCGGCGCCCCTGTTCATGGCCGCGCAGATCCAAAGTCTGGTGATGGGCTGGCAGGTCTACGAGATGACCCATGATGCGCTGTCGCTGGGCCTCATCGGTTTGGCCGAGGCCCTGCCTTTCCTGGGCCTGGCACTGTTTGGCGGGTGGGCGGCTGACCGTTGGGAACGGCGCAATCTGTCCCTGATTTCGATGTCCGTCTTGCTGGCAGGCGCGGTAATCCTGTTGCTCCTCAACCTAGGTCAGCTGCCAAGCGCCACCTGGCCGTTCTATCTGGTGCAGGGGCTGGCGGGACTGGCACGCGCCTTCTATCGACCAGCGTCGCACGCGCTGAGCACCCAACTAGTTCCGCGCGAGGTTTATCAGAACGCGGCCACCTGGCGCAGTTCGGTTTTCTTTTCCGCCACGGTGGTCGGGCCTGCGCTGGGGGGGCTGCTGTACAGCTTCGCAGGCCCGCTCTGCGCCTACGGCACCGAGGCTGGGTTCATCGCGTTCAGTCTCTTTGCGCTGGGCCGGGTCGGTCGACGGCCTCGTCCGCCGGCACCCGAAACATCGTTTGCCCGCAGCCTAGTTGAAGGCGTGCATTTCGTCTTCTCGCACCGCCTGATCCTTTCCACGCTCTCACTCGATCTATTCGCGGTGCTCTTCGGCGGCGCAGTCGCACTCCTGCCGGCATTTGCCAGCGACGTCTTGCACGTCGGCCCGCGCGGCCTGGGCCTGCTACGCGCGGCGCCCGCGGTCGGCGCAGTGCTGATGTCCATCGTGCTGGCCCACTGGCCCCAGTCGCGCAGCACCGGCAAGACGCTACTGTATTGCGTGGCAGCCTTCGGGTTGACCTGGATTGGCTTTGCCTGGTCGACCAGCTTCCTACTTTCCTGGGCGCTGCTGGCGGCCGGAGGTGCCTTTGACAACGTCAGCGTCGTCCTGCGCGCTACCCTGGTGCAGATGAAGACCCCGCCGGAGATGATGGGGCGGGTACAGGCCATCAACGGCTTTTTCATCGGCAGCAGCAATGAGCTGGGCGCCTTCGAGTCAGGCGTGGCCGCGCGCTTGTTCGGCCTCATACCCAGCGTGGTCTTCGGCGCCTGCATAACCCTGGTGGTGGTCGCGGTCACCGCTTGGCGGGTTCCGGAACTGCGCAAGCTCAGTCGGCTGTAGCGCCTCCTGCGACCTTGCGACCTACTTCTTCTGCTTGCGCAGGGTCGCCAAACGCTCGGCGATATCGCGCTCGCGGCCGTTGTTAGACGGCTGGTAGTAATGCCGCCCTTGCAACTCTTCGGGCAGGTAGTCCTCGACGACGAAGTGGCCTTCATAGTTGTGCGGGTACTTGTACTCCTTGCCAAAACCCATGGATCGGCCGAGAGCCGAGCTGGGGTTGCGCAGGTGCAGCGGCACGGGCAGGGCACCGTGCTCTTCCACGTCGGCTTTGGCCGCCGCATAGGTTGTCACCGCGGTGTTGCTCTTGGGCGCCACCGCGAGATACACCGCTGCTTGCGTGAGCGGAAGGTGGCCCTCGGGCATGCCCACGAAANNCACGAAACGAAGCGCGTCGGTCGCGGCCATGGCCACACGCAGGGCATTGGGATCCGCGTTGCCGATGTCCTCAGCCGCAAATATCACCATCCGGCGCGCCACGAATAGCGGGTCTTCGCCTGCCTCCAGCATGCGCGCCATCCAGTACACCGCCGCGTCAGGGTCGCTGCCGCGCATGCTCTTGATGAAGGCGCTCACCACCTCATAGTGCTGGTCACCCGCCTTGTCGTAGGGCAACGCCCGCCGCTGCAAAGCTTCTTCGATGGTCCTCGCATCGATGGACTTGCGGCCCTGCGGGTCGGGCTGCGCGATGGCTGCCGCCGCCTCCAGCGTGGCCAGGGCCTGGCGCGCATCGCCCCCGGCCTGGGCTGCCACAAGGTCGCGGGTGGCCTCGGAACACTCGATGGACTCAGCCCCGAGGCCGCGCCGGGGATCGGCAAGGGCGCGGTCGATGATGGTGCGCAGATTCTCCTGGGAGAGGGGCTTCAGTACCACCACCTTGGCGCGTGAGAGCAGCGGTGCATTCACCTCGAAGGAAGGATTCTCCGTCGTGGCGCCAACCAGAATGACCGTGCCCGCCTCAACATGAGGCAGAAGCGCGTCCTGCTGGGCCTTGTTGAAGCGGTGGATCTCGTCGATGAACAGCAGAGTTCGCTGCCCGCGCATGTCCCGCCGCTCAGCTGCCTCGGCCACGGCTTCGCGCACTTCCTTGACCCCGGCCATCACCGCGGAGACCGCCACGAAACTGGCGTTGGTTTCCGCGGCGAGCAGTCGTCCCAGCGTGGTCTTGCCCGTGCCCGGCGGCCCCCACAGGATGAGCGAAGTCAGCTCTTTTCCGTCGAGCGCACGCCGCAGCCAGCGCCCCGGACCGAGCAGGTGGTCCTGGCCAACAAACTCGGCCAGAGAAATGGGCCGCATGCGCTCGGCCAGGGGCTGGCCGCGCCGGTCCTTGCCTGCGGCATGGGCGAAGAGATCCACGGGCAGATAGTATAGCCGCTGGCTTCGCCCCGTGGTTGCAGTCCCGGTCCGCTTCACGGTAGACCCGCGCCAAGATCCAATGTTGCGCCACAGTTTCACGCTCATCCTCGCCCTATGCTTCGGCCCCTTGACCGTCGCCGCACAGCCCAACCGACTGGCGAGCGACAGCGCCGCTGCGCCACCGTCTGCGGCCCCTGCCCCGCCGTCGTCCACACCTCCGCCTTCCAACCCGGCGGAACGACCAGCGTGGCTCAAGGCGCGCCTGGATGCGATCCTCACCGCCCCTGCCCTGGCCGGGGCCAAGGTCTCGGTGTTGGTCCTCGACGCGGAGAGTGGCAAGCCCATCTACAGCCGCAACGAGAAGAGCGGGCTGAATGCCGCTTCCAACGTGAAGTTGGTGACCAGCGCAGCGGCGCTCGCCCTGCTGGGCCCCGAGTTTCGCTGGAAGACGGCTGTGCTCGGGCTGGCCCCAGCCGAGGGTGGGCGCGCAGTCAACCCCGCCGGAGAGTTGCAAGGGGATCTGTTTCTGCGCGCCTCGGGCGACCCAACCCTCACCACCCAGGATCTGGCCGAACTGGCCAGCGAGCTTGGTGCCATCGGTCTGCGCAAGGTTCACGGAGGCTTGGTCGTCGATGCCAGCGCGTTTGACAGCGCCACCGTGGGACCTTCCTACGATGAAAAGGACGATTCGGCTGCTTTTCGCGCGCCCTCGTCGGCCGCGTCGCTCAATGGCAACGCCGTCTCGGTGATCATCACGCCCGGGCCCAGCGCGGGCGCACCGGCCCGCGTGGTCCTGGATCCGCCATCGACTAATTTGGTTTTGGCCGGCCGGGTGACAACCGCAGCCAAAGGGCCGGCAGCGCCCATCGTGCAAACCAGCGACGCGGGCAACGGTCAAACCCGGGTGACCGTGTCGGGCCGAGCTCGCTTGGGCAGCGAGCCGCGCGCCGTCTTGCGCCGGATCGTCCATCCGGATCTCTTCCTGGGCCAAACCTTCAAGCAGCTCTTGCAGAAGCGTGGGATCATCATCGACAAGCCAGTGCGCGTGGCGGCCGCCCCCAAGGACGGGCTGCGCACCCTGGCCACCCACGACTCGCCCACCTTGGCGGTGGTCGTGCACGAGCTGGGCAAACGCTCGAACAACTTCGTTGCCGAGCAAGTCCTGCGCACCCTGGGGGGCGAGGTCATGGGTCGCCCCGGCACCTGGCAGAAAGGCCTAGATGCGGTGGGGCGTTACCTCGAAGGCATGGGGATCGCCAGGGCCAGCTACACCATGCGAAACGGCTCCGGGCTGTACGACTCGAACCGCTTTTCCGCCGAGCAGATCGCCACGGTCATCCGTTCGGCCATGCGCGACTTCCGCATCTCGGGCGAATTCCTCGCCTCGTTGGCGGTGAGCGGCGCCGACGGAACCCTGGCCAACCGCATGACCGGCAGCGCGGCCGAGCGCTACGTGCGCGCAAAGACCGGCACCCTGGCCAAGGTGAGTTGCCTGTCGGGTGTAGCCGGTGCGCCCGGGCAGAAACCCTTGGTGTTCTCCTTGCTCATGAACGACGTGCGTTCGCCAGTGGAGGCGCGCGGCCTGCAAGACCAGATCACCGAGCTGCTCGTCGGATTTCTCGACCCGACGCTGCTGGAAAGGCGATAGCGGCACCGAATCCCAGGATCCTCTTGTCCCCGCGCGAGCTTTCCGCCAAGATTCCGCCGCGATGAACGCCAGCCCTGCAACTCCACCCCGCACGACACCGCTTTGCCAGGCGCATCGCAGGCTGGGCGCCAAGATGATCGACTTTGGCGGCTGGTTGATGCCAGTCAACTACCCATCGGGCATCCTCGACGAGCACAAGGCCACGCGCACGGCAGTGGGCGTATTCGACGTGTGCCACATGGGCGAGGTGCATTTCCAGGGTGCGCGCGCGGCCGAGGCGGTGCAGCGGCTGGTCACCAACCAGGTGGGCAAGCTCTACGACGGCCGCGCCATGTACACGGTGGCGTGCAACCCCAAGGGCGGCATCGTGGACGATCTCATCGTCTACC
>PMJE01000361.1:0-3760 GCA_003157315.1 Myxococcales bacterium
ATTCTCCGTTTCGGCAGGTTGGTGGGCAGTTGTCGGTACAAGGGAGCACGCAAGGACAGACGGGAACCGTATAGCCCTGATTGGCGCAATTGGTATCCCAGGCGGTGCGGTTGGCGGAGCAAGCGACGGCGGTCATCACCTGGCCACCACAACAACCCAAGCCACCGGCGCACTCATTGGAATTGCTCGGGGCCTTGACATAGGGACATTGCGTGCAGTCCGAGTCGTTGGTGCAGTCTCGGCTGTTGATCGTGGATGTCGCCCCACCAGCAGAGGCCGTCCCGCTCGTCCCGCCTTGGTTACCACCTGAGCTGCCGCCGGTCGGGACCGTGTTGCCGCCCGTGCCTGCGTCGCCGACCGCGCCGCCTGTGGCTCCGGCCCCTCCCATCCCCCCGCCCCCTGCAACGCCAGCTGTGCCATCTGGAGATACCAGAGCGCCATCCGGCGAATTCCGCTGACGAAGACCCGTTTGATTGCCGCAGGCCATCCCGACCAGGCTCCCGACGACGGCCATCGTCCAAACGAGCAGGTTTCTGCGCACCGGATTCATGCGCACCATCGACTGCACACGCTGTGCCAGCAGTCGCGGGCAGCCATCGGGCTCCGATCCCCTTGCAATCGCTTAATTTTCCATTCTATGAACCCTCAGAATTCTGAGGGTTCTTCGCCACGAGCGCCAGGACGTCGATGCTTGCGCGCATAGGTGGCCCTGTCAACGCCTGATCCAGCGGGATTCCTATTCGAAGTAGACGTCGTCGATCCAGAAATCGGCGGACACGGGTGCCGCGGTTGCATTTGCTGGTCCCAAGACCTCGAAGCTGATGCCGCGGGCGGTGGTTGGGTCGAAGATCCCGGACGGCACTGGGTGTCCCCAGCCGTCCTGCTGCAAATCGCTGAATTTGACCTCGAACCTCTGCCACGTCGGGGTCAGCGACACGTACTTCGCGAAGTTGTCCCAGCACTGGTCGACGGAGGCATCGCTCTGCCCGCACTTGCCGCCGGACGGAACGGTGTCGTCGTTTGAAATCTGGACCTTGACGGTATTCGATGCGGCGGACATGCCCCAGAAAACGATGCCACGGTACGAGCTGATATCGTAGGGCCCTTCCGGATTCGCGAGGTTGAATCCGTCTTGGCACCAGCCGTAGAGGTCGGCCATCAAGCAGGTGAGATGGGTGGCCTCGGTGCTGGTAATGCCGGGCATCGTCTCGTGCGGCGAGGGCAAGGCCGTATACGCGAACGGGCTGGGCGACATGGTGTTGGACGGACTCCCGGTGCTGATCGCGTCCCACCAGTAGCCAGGACTTAGGCCGGTGTTCCCCAGGCTAAGCGCGATGGGGCCGCTCGGCGACGGCGTGTCCTCCATGTCGTCGATCAACACGCTGCCAGTACCGCCATCCGCCGCGGCGGAAGGGCTGCCCGCATCCGGAATGACCGCGGTCGGCGCCCCGGGCGGCGCGAAGCGAATGACGGTGATGGAAGCCGGGGAAAAGGTGAAAGGCGTCGAGGCCGCCGCCCCGCAGGTGAGAACATGAGTAGGCGCACTGTCCGGATCGGCGTGGTAAGGCTTCACCGCGGTATTCCAAACGTAGTTGCTCGCATCGAACGTCCAGACATCGGCGGCTGGGCCCACCACGAACGGTGCCACGCCGATGCTCGCGCTGTACGCGCTGACTTCGTCCCGGTTGACGACGGCCAGGGTCAAAGCGCCGTCGGGCCGGAGATCTGCATAAGTCGCGAGCGACGGCTGCGATGTCGTGCTTGCCACCAGTTGGTGCGTTCGCGTGTCGCCCGCGATGGCCCAGTCAGAGCTCATCATTTGCATCGCCCAGTAGTCCGCGTGCTCCTGGTATCGATAGGAATTGTTGGTGTATTGCAGATACCCGAGATCTCCGGCGCTCGGATCCGTGGCATCCGGTGTGGTCCAGCTACTGATGATGTTCCACAGATTCGTACCACCCCCATTTCCGAAGTAACGGATGAACTCACCCAGCGAACTCGCGACCCACAACCCATTCACCAGTTGATTGAGCGAAACCGGTGAATTGGGAGAACCAAGTCCAATGTTGTATTCGGTGAGAAAGACCGGAACATCGGCCTTGGCGGTTGTCGCCGACAGCCACGACTTCAGGTTCGCCGAGAAGACCCCCAACTGCGATACCTTCGCCAACGCGGCGGAATCACTGACGGTCTCCCAGTTCGGGTACCAGTGAAAATCGATGCCGTCGATGTGGTTGTCGAGACCGTCGGCGTGCAGAAGGGCAATGAAGTCCGCGATAAACGACTGGCCATCGCCCAAGTTCGAAGGATCGTCGATGCCGCCGCTCACGGGGCCGAGCACGAGGATACTCGGGTCTTCGGCCTTCATCGCATCGTAGTATTTGATATATCGATTGACGTAGTCCTGTGCATTCATGGGTCCACCAGTTTCCCAATTGCCTTCCATTTCATTGCCGATTTGCCAATAGCGAATGCCGTACCCCTTCACGATATTTGCATAGTGTACCCAGGCTGCCGCTTCCTGCGGCGTGCCGGTGCCCACGTTGACGGTGATGATGGGATCCGCGGCCGGCGTGAACGAGTGCATATAGGTCATGAACGACTCGAAATCGAAGTTGGACTGCGGCGCGCTGTGACTGGCGGGATCGGTGCTGGACGCTGTGGTGGCCGACTGGCTTGACGTGGCAACGTTGTTGGTAACCTGGGTCGTGCCGCTATAGGCGGTAAGTTCGGCGATGGAATACGCACCGCCGTCGCCAGCCGAACTGGCCGTCAAAAGGACGCGAACGAACTCGGCCGATACCGGATTGAAGGCCACGGTCTGCGTGCCGCCGGTGCCGGTGACGATGCCGGCCGAGGTGGTCATCCAAGTTCCGCCTGACGCCTGGTAGGGCGGAGGATAGGACGCGGAAGACGTCCACGTCTGGATCTGAAACGACGTCGCATAGGGCGTGCCCCACGCGATCTGGATCGAGTCCAGGGACTTGGCCACGCCGAGGTCGACGTAGAGCCATTGAGACGTGGGGAACGCGGTCTCGACGTTTGATAGCCATCGTGTAGCGGGATCGCCATCCGTGGCCATGGACCACGTCCCGTAGCTCGACGTCGTGCCCCGGTAAATTTCCGTCCCTGGGAAACCGGCCGTGAATGTCGTCGGGCTGGGAACCCAGTAGTGATTGGCATCGTAACTACCGGTGCCGTTCCAGTGATAGTCGTCCGACGACGACCCGCCCGGATATCGAATGAAGTAGTTTCCCGCCGCCTGCACCTTGGGTTGTGTCTTGGTCGAATCTCGCTGCGTGATGAAATACGCGCTGTTGACGCCGAAGAGGAGCTTGGGCACGAAGGTATTCACCACGGCCGAGGTATCGACGGTGATGGTCGCCGGTTGACCGGCGTCGCTGGCGCCAAATTGCGCGGGGCATGCAATTGCAGCATCACCGGCGGTGGAAAGGCCACCCTTACTCGAACAGGCGAAAGCCGCCACTATCGACGGAACGGCAAGAATCAGAAGCAAGCGTGCATCGCGCATGGAATCCTCCATTTAGAATGCGTCCCTACTCCCGAAAGCTATGAGTCTCAGGCCCCGGTACAAAGGTCAGCTTTCAGCAGGATAGTGGGGCCAGTCAAAGGATGCCTGCGAGCGCTACTTGTGGTCGCCGGCGGGAGCATAGGCCTTTCGAACGGGGATTTTCTGCGTCGGAGAACCCTCCCGTCGTGGGCGGCCACACTCACCAACGGCGACGGCAGCACCGACCCG
>PMJE01000361.1:3791-11795 GCA_003157315.1 Myxococcales bacterium
AAGCCAACCGGCTGACGTGTCGCTCTTTTCTTGATGAGGTGCGTTCACATGCCGAGCATCACACTTTCAAGTTGTATCTGTTGCTGCATGGTCAACAGGCCATTTCTCTTTCTGAGCGCAGTGTTCGCTGCCCTAGCTTGCAGCCCTGCCAGCGTCAGCCAGGTGGCCCCGGCAGGAGGATCTGGGCAAGTCACGGGAGGAGGCGGCCAATCGGGTGCTGCGGGCGGCGGGCAAGGAGGCTACATCCCCCACGTGTCGGATGGGGGGATCACCCCCACCGGCAAGGGGTGCGGCAACTCGGTCGTCGACGAGAACCTGGGCGAAAGTTGCGACGACGGCAACACGCTTAATGGCGATGGCTGCAATGCCATTTGCCAGATTGAGGCCAACTACATCTGTCCCAACCCCGGGAAGCCTTGTCAGAACCTTGCCGTATGTGGAAACGGCTATTTGACTTCCAACGAGACCTGTGACGATCACAACACCGTGAGCGGCGACGGTTGCTCGGCTGATTGCCAGACCATCGAACCCGGCTGGCAGTGTCGGGTTCCAGGCAAGCCGTGCACGCCAGCTTGTGGAGACGGCGTGATCACCGCGGGGGAAAGCTGCGACGATGGCAACACGCAAAGCGGTGACGGTTGCTCGGCCGCCTGCAAAGTGGAAATCGGCTTCAAGTGCACCGGCAGCCCAGGCGGCCGAAGTGTTTGCAGCAAGACCATCTGCGGTGACGGCAAGGTCGAGGGCTCCGAGGGCTGCGATGACGGCAACACGCTGCCCAACGACGGGTGCTCGCCCACCTGCCACGCTGAGCCGAACTGCAGCTCGGCCACCGGCACCTGCACCTCGAAGTGTGGGGACGGGTTGGTCGTCAACGAAGGGTGCGACGATGGCAACACCAACAATGGCGACGGGTGCTCGTCGACTTGCAAGGTAGAGTCCGGCTACCAGTGCGCTCAGCCTGATTCCAGCGCTGCTACCATGACCGTGCCGGTCACCTACCGCGACTTCCTGCTCGGTGGCGACTTCAACGCGGCCACCATCCAGGGTAGCAACAATGCAGTTACCGGCATGGTTCAGGGCACCCTCGACAGCGACGGCAAGCCGGTCTACGTTGGCGTGGGCGGCACCGGATTGACCAGCGGCTGGGTCACCAGCGCGGCCAGCTTCCACAATTGGTACCGGGACGTGCCGGGCACCAACACCACCTACGTGTCGACCGTCCTCCTGCACAACAACGGCAATGGCGCCTTTGTGAACTGGTGGAAGGACAACCAAGAGTGGATGTCCTATTCCAACGCTCGATGGTGTTCGGACGCAACCTGCACCAACTGCAACGCTCCGGCGTACGTCAACGACGGCACAATGCATTGCTTTGCTTCGTGCACGCCCTGGGGCGCCGGCAGCGGGCCCTGCGTGGCCAACCAAGCGCTGGTCCCTGGCAACCCACTCTTCTTCCCGCTCGACAACATACCGGGCATGATCACGCCGACCTCTGCCTATGCGCCCGGCGAAACCCCACCTATGTATAGCGGCACCTGGACCTTTGAAACAGGGACGCCGCCGCCCCAGCACAACTTCAGCTTCACCAGCGAGGTGCGCTACTGGTTCAGCTATTCGACGAGCAAGCAATACACGCTCAATTTCACTGGTGACGATGATGTCTGGGTCTTCGTCAATCGCAAACTGGCGGTGGACATGGGGGGCATTCATACCCCGGTCGAGGGAGAGATCGTGCTCAACGCGACCGGCGGCGGGAACGTCACCGTGACCCCGAGCGCAGGCGCTGCCTGCAAGACCGAGGGCGTTCTCTCGACTTGCACAGGCGTGCAGAGCAAGGTCGATCTGGGCATGGTGAACAACGGGGTCTACGAGATCGTGGTGTTCCAGGCGGAACGCGCGTGGAACGGCTCGACCTACAAACTCACCCTGAGCGGCTTCAACGATCTGCCAAGTGCCTGCGTGCCCACCTGCGGCGACGGGATCATGGTGGGCGACGAGGAATGCGATTGCGGCGATGGGACGGTGCCGGTCCCCGCGAGCTGCGTGGGCCCGAACAGTGACAGCACATACGGCGGCTGTACGACAAAGTGCACGTGGGGAACCTTCTGCGGCGACAACATAGTGAACGGGCCGGAAGAGTGCGACAACGGCAAGGACAACGGCGCGACCTACGGCAGCAGCGGTTGTACCGTCGGCTGTACCAAGCCCCATTTCTGCGGCGACAACGTGGTCGACACCGACCGCGGCGAGCAATGCGATCTGGGCAGCGCGAACGGCGGTAACTTGTGCGGGTCGGATTGCAAGCTTCCCATCCAGTAGAAGGCTGTGGTTGTGGAGTAGCTTGTCTGGCTCGGCGGGTGTCGCTGGCGGGCTCGCTCATTGCCAAAGGTCGACCCAGGGCACGACGATACTTTGGCGGCTCTGTCCAACCAGGGTGACAGTTTGGGCTGTGCCGTCGCAAGTGGTGAAGATCCTTGCCGTCGCCCAGCGTCTCCCGATTCGCGACTTGGAGATCGTTGCAGTCTTGACAGCAGCATTTGCGGGCATCATGATGCAGCAATGAGGACAACGGTGACGTTGGACAAGGATGCAGAGCGACTGTTGCGTCTTGCCATGCACAAGCGTCGCAAGTCCTTCAAGGAGACGCTCAACGACGCGATCCGCACCGGGCTCGGTGCAAAGCCATTACCCAAGAATCGTCCGCGCTTCGCGATCAAGGCTCGGCCCATGGGATTGCGCCCTGGCATCGATCCCGCTGGCCTCAACAAGCTGGCTGACGACCTGCAAGTCGATGGCACTGTGGCAAGTGGCCAAGGTGGGACAGGCAGATGATCGTCCCTGACATCAACCTCCTGCTCTACGTCTACGATTCCGATTCACCCTTCCACGGCAAGGCGACAGCATGGTGGCAGGCGCGTCTGTCGGGTGATGACCTCGTCATCCTGCCCGAGGTCGTGGTCTTCGGTTTCCTTCGCGTCAGTACCAGCACCCGCGCTTTCCGCCACCCAATGACCGCCGAGGAGGCAGCCGCGCACGTCAGATCTTGGTTGGAGCAACCGGTGGTGAAGATTCCAGAACCGGCGCTCGATCACGTCGAGCGCGTGCTTGGACTGCTCACGCGTCTCGGCACCGCGGGCAACCTCGTGACCGATGCACAGATCGCCGCGGTTGCCCTCGAGCACGACGCCGTCGTGCACACGGCCGATGCGGATTTCATCCGTTTTGAGGGCCTGCGATGGCAGAACCCGCTCACCGGCGCCGGAACAGCACCCGCGCGCCGACATCGTTGAACCACCGCACTTAACACTACTGATTGAAATTCTCTCGTCGCCGTCGCTGCTGCGGACCCGAGCATAGATTCTTCCTTCGTAACTTCTTCGTTTTTCGCGAAGATGTTGCCACCACCAGCCCGTGGGCATGAAGGCGCCGCAAGAGCCGTGTGACCTGGCCAGGGCGCTTGTCGTCCTCCGGTGCCAGCGGATACGACGTGCGCGCCAGTTTGTGCCGCAGGTCGCGGTTCGTGAAACCGTGCAAGGCGTGTTCGCCCAGCAGGAGCACTTCGAAGAGCATGCGGTCATTGCGCGACAGTGGATTGAATGCGGTGACGGTTCTTCCGTCTTTCGCCGTTGCCTTGCTTGTCAGGGTATCGAGATCCCGCACTGCCAAGGTTGGGTCTTGTACCTGGCTCAAGGCTTCCAGGTATCTGGCGTTGCTTTGCGCCGAGATCTCGCGATATCGGAACAGCAACGTCACGCTCTTGCGCAGGGGTACCCACGCCATCACATCCCTGCCTTCCCGGCGTACCCGCTTGCGAATCCGAAACTCCTCCGGATTGTTGATCACCGTCTCCACCCGCAGTACAGGCGCTCCGACGGTAGCCGAACTGTCGCCGGCTGTCGCGTTACCGTCGCTCCCGGGTATTCTCTGCTGCTGCATCTCGCTAGAGGTCGCGGTTTGGGACTTTGGGACTTGACGTTTGCGCCACTTCGACAAGACTGGCAATCTGACGCCTTGGAGGGCAACCCATGAACACTCGCGCCGCGAAGACCCTTGTGGATCCTGTATACACGAACCGCCTGAACGCGAAGGCAGTTCCGATCGCTCTCTTGTCTTTCTTGCTCGTCGCAGCCGCCTGTGGCGGCGGCAGCGGGGGCGCGCAGGATGGCCCCGCGGTTGGAGGCGGAGGCAGCCCAGGTGGATCGGGCGGCTCCGCCGGTTCTGATGTAGCCATAGGGAGCGGAGGCGTCGTTGCAACGCTCGACGCCTCCGCGCCAGATAGCTCGAGCGGAGGCACCGGGGACGGAGCTGCCGTTGTCGACGGGCACGTCGTTGTCGACGCCCCGGCTGCAGGCGGCTCGGATGGCGCAGCCGATTCGGGCGGAGACACCGCGGACGGAGGCGTCATCACGACGTCTGACGCCGCCGTGTCGGCCTGCGGGGAATCGGGGGAGGCATGCTGCGCCGGAAATACCTGCAACGCCGGAGGCTGCTGTCTGCGCGTGACCACCGACGCCAGCGGCGGCGCCCAGCGCATCTGCGTTTCTGCGGGCTTGGAGTGCACGGGCACCGGCGCGGAGGGCATCTGCACGAACGGGTCGTGTCTGTCGCCAGTTACCGGCGCCCCCTGCGGCGCTGTCGGCGAGGCCTGCTGCGGCGCCACCTCGGCCGACGGCGGTGGTAGCGGCACCCTGATCTGCACCGGCAGCTACCTACGCTGCACCAACAATTTGTGCGTGGCCTGCGGCGGGGACGGGCAGGTATGCTGCACGGGCGGCGGTGGTGGCGGCGGCATCTGCCAGACCGACTCACTGATCTGCGCCGCGGTTACCTCGGATGCTGGCGGCGGCAGCACCAACATGTGCAGCCCCTGCGGTGGCACAGGTCAAGCCTGCTGTGCCAACCAGACTTGCAGCGCCGGACTGGGCTGCAACGCCCCGGGCGGTGGCCAGCCCGCCACCTGCGAGAGCTGCGGCGCCATCGGCCAGGGCTGCTGCGCGGGCGGCAACTGCCAGAGCGGCCTGGCCTGCGCGGGTCGGGGCGCGGACGCGGGCGGAACCTGCCAGTCCTGCGGTGGCTCGGGCCAGGCCTGCTGCCCCAACACCCCCGCGTGCGCGACCGGCCTCGGCTGTTCGCTATCGGCGAGCGGGAACGCGTGCAGTAGCTGCGGCGGCTCCGGCCAGGCCTGCTGTGGTACCGGCAACACCGGCACCTGTTCATCCGGCTTCGTCTGCGAGGGACGCAATCGAACCGCAGGCAGCGCGGGCAGTTGCAACCCATGCGGCGGGGAAGGGCAGGTATGCTGCGCGGGCGGCGGTGGCGGCGGCACCTGCCAGAACGCAGCGCTGATCTGCGCCGCGGTGGCGTCGGATGCTGGCGGCGGTGGCACCAACATATGCAGCCCCTGTGGCGGCCAAGGTCAGGCCTGCTGTGCCAACCAGACCTGCAATACCGCCCTGGGATGCGAAGTTCTGGGCAGTGGCCAGCCCGCCACCTGTGAGAGCTGCGGCGCCAGCGGCGCGGCCTGCTGCGCTGGCGGCAACTGCCAGAGCGGCTTGGGCTGCGTGGGTCAGGGCGCGGATGCGGGCGCAATTTGCGAGTCGTGCGGCGGCTCGGGCCAGGCCTGCTGTGGAACCGGCAATGCCGGCACCTGCTCGTCCGGCCTCGCGTGCCAGGGCCGCGATCGGACTACCGGCGCCGCGGGCACCTGCGGCTCCTGCGGGGGAGCGGGCCAAGCTTGCTGTGCGGGCGGCGGCGGCACCAGCCAGTGCCAGACCGGCATTAGCTGCATGCTGACCGCGACCGGCAACCAGTGCGGAACCTGTGGCGCCGACGGGCAGGCGTGCTGCGGGACCGGCAACAACGGCTCGTGTAGCGCTGCCACGCTCACTTGCTCGGGGCGAGTTGCGGCCTCAAACACCACCGGCAACTGCGATCCCTGCGGCGGAGTGGGCCAGGCCTGCTGCGCGGGTGGCGGCGGCGGGACCTGCTCCACGGGCAACCGCTGCATCACCAACCTGTGCCAGGCTTGCGGTGCGGCCGCCCAGCCCTGCTGCACCGGCGCCGGCGCGACCCCCTGCCAGATTGGCCTCAACTGCATGGCCAGCGACGCCGGGGCCGTGTCCGTCTGCCAGTAGTGCTGTCGCAACGACCAGCGGCCCCGATTTCAACCGACAACGTGATCATCGTGGATGANNGGATGAGCGACACGCAGAGCGCGTTCTGCGCGAGTACGTCCACTACTACCGTGGCCGCCCCCATCGCGGGCTGCACACACAAGCGCCGCTCGGGGCACGCTGGTTGCCGCCGGTACGGCCGACGCCAGCGAGCGCCGCGCGGCGTGCCGGTTCTCGGCGGACTGCACCACGAATGGGCCGTACGGGTTTCCGCTGAAGCGCTGAAGCGCTACTAACCACGCGAATTACCGTCAGCTGC
Organism: Myxococcales bacterium; assembly: GCA_003157315.1. Next base: position 10,224 of record PMJE01000361.1, read on the forward strand.
CGCCCCCGCCAGCACTGACGGAATCCCAAACACTCCACAGTCCGCATGGAATTATTGCGGCTTACAGGCGGCGCCGCCCGAGATACCGCTCAGAATGCCCTCCTCGCGAGTTAGACGGCGGCCATTCTCGTGCGACAGTAGCCGTGGTACGCTGATTGAACTAACTTCGGAGGCCCTCATGTCAAAGCTGCGTTTTTCTGCTGCTTCTTTGCTTCTTGCCGGACTGTCTTTCTCCTGTGGAGGCGGGAGCATTCCAGTCGACGAGCTACCCGCCAGGTACGCCACGGCATTGTGTACGGCGCTTCAGAATTGCGTCGGCCCGGCGGCCTTCTCCCTTTTTCTCGGCGGTGCCAACTGTGTGGACCTGACCACCAAGCGGCTCGAAAACGGAACCTTCGCCCTCATGCAACAGAAGATCACAGCCGGCACCATCAGATACGATGGCAACAAGGCTCAAGCCTGCTTCGACGCCCTTAGCAGTCTCACTTGCGATGGGCTACTGCAGCGCGACCAACCGGCTTGCCTGGCGGCGCTGGATGGCGTGGTGGCGCTGGGGGGCGACTGCGATATCAACGAGGAGTGCGCGGGCAGCGCCATCTGCCAGTCGAGCACCGGCACCTGTCCTGGCAAGTGCGTGGCGCTCTTGAGTGCGGGGCTAGCCTGTTCGGCTGACGGCGACTGCGCCAGCGGCCTGCAGTGCTCCAGTGAGACCAGTCTGTGCGTAAGTCCGGCCGTTGTCGGCGACGCCTGCGAATATGGATCGCCACCCTGCAGCCCGGGTTTGCTTTGCTTGGGCAAGGACGAGACCGCCAAGACACCGGGCGTGTGTCGCAGCGCCGCCGACGCCTTCAGCGCTGCCGCGGGCGCTGCTTGCGATCCAGCCGCGGGAATTCTCTGTGGCTCAGGGGTTTCCTGCGTCGCGGACCAGTACGATCTGATCGGCCAAAAACTGGTTTGGACATGCGTCACGATTGGCACATACCTGGCAGGCGGAGCGTGCAAGCCCGGCTTCCCAAACGCCTGCGCGGCCGGCACCTACTGTCAAACGACTGCGCTAACGCCGCTCAGCGGCACCTGCACCGCGATTCCAGACGCCAAGCAGCCCTGCGGCACCGGGCTCGATGCCCAGTGCCAGCCCGACGCCGTGTGCGTGGCGAATGTCTGTCAAAACTACGCCGCCAACGGCGTAAGCTGCACTGGGAACGCCATGTGCTACAGCGGATACTGCGGCACCAGCGGTGGGTGCCAGCTCCCCTTGCCGTGTCAGCCGGCCCACTAGCAAACGGCAGGGACATAGTTCTGCCGACGCTTCGCCGGCGGTCAGATCCGCCTCGTTGTGGGCCTGGTCAAGCGGATCTACGCCGGTGAGCTTCGGAGCGGGTTGGTCTGACTCATCGACAGCAGTTGCTCGGCCTTGCTGTGCGCTTCTTGCAGCGTAAAGGCGACACCGCTGGCACCTTCCTCCATCAGCTTTTGCGCGCTCTCCTGTCCGTTTGCCTGGATCCCGGGACGGATCACCAGAATTTGCGTGTCAGGGAGTTTGGCCCTAATTCGTTTGCAGATGTATCGAGC
>PMJE01000221.1 GCA_003157315.1 Myxococcales bacterium
ATCACCGAGCCCGCGCACAGCGGCGCCATCTTCGCCACCAGCGCATCGTTGGCATTGAGCACGGCAAAGCCGGTCGGCAGGACCACGTCCACCGGCGAGCGCTTGACCGTGAACATGTCGTCGACGGTATTCACGTTGTGCAGTCCCAGATGGTCGGCCTGGCCGAGGTTGGTCACCACCGCCACGTCGCAACGGTCGAAGCCAAGACCCTCGCGCAAGATTCCACCGCGGGCGGCTTCGAATACCGCCGCCTCGACCTGCGGGTTGAGCAGAACCTTGCGCGCGCTGCGCGGGCCGGCGCAGTCCCCATCCTCGATGGTGCGGCCCGACACGTCGATGCCGTCGCTGGAGGTCATGCCCACCACGCGCCCAGCTGAGCGCAGAATATGCGCCACCAGGCGGGTCACCGTGGTCTTGCCGTTGGTGCCGGTCACACACACGATGGGGATGCGGCCGTTCTCGCCGGGCGGGAAAAGCGTGTCCACGATGGCCTCACCCACGGGCCGGGGCGCGCCCACTGAGGGTGCCAGGTGCATGGCCAGTCCCGGCCCGGCGTTGACCTCAACTACGACTCCGCCCTGGTCTTCCAGCCGCTGTGAGATGTCGCTTGCCACCACGTCGAGCCCGGCCACGTCCAGACCGACGATCTGGGCCGCCAGCGCGGCGTGGGCCGCGGTGCTGGGATGAACCTGATCGGTCACGTCGATGGCCAGGTTGTCGCTGTGCTGAACCACCACTGACACCCCGGCTGCCGGGACGCTGTCGGGACGCTGGCCTTGCCGTTCGAGCTGCATGAGCGTGGATTTGTCGTCCAGGCTGATCTGGCAAAGCGGACTGGATTCATACGGACCGCGCCTGGGGTCGGAGTTGAGCTGCTCATCAATAAGCTGCGCCACGGTTCGCTGGCCGTCGCCCACGATACACGCGACCTCTCCGCGCGCGGCTGCCACCAGTTTGCCACCCACCACCAGCAGGCGGTGTTCGGCGCCCTCGGCGAACCTCTCGACAATCACGCTGCTGCCTTCGCTTCTCGCCGCCTCGAACGCAGCCCGCACTTGCGCCTCGCTGGTCAGGCTGGTGAATACCCCGCGGGCGTGATTTCCGTCGCGCGGCTTGACCACCACGGGTGTGCCGATCTCCTCGGCCGCTCGCCAGGCATCGTCCGCGTCGGTGACCAGGCGCCCCTCGGGCACCGGAATGCCGCCCGCGCGCAACAGGCTCTTGGTCAGCTCCTTGTCCTGCGCGATCGATTCAGCCACCGCGCTGGTGCGGTCGGTCTCGGCGGTCCAGATGCGACGCTGCTTGGCCCCCTGGCCAAGCTGTACCAGGCTGCCTTCGTTGAGCCGGCGCACGGGAATGCCACGCGCATCCGCCGCAGCCACGATGGCAGCCGTGCTGGGGCCGAGGCACACGCGGTCGGCCAGCTCGCGCAGGTTGCGAACCTCTTGTGCGACGTCGTAAGGCGTGTCGTAGATGGCGGCCAGCACCAACTCGCGCGCAGCCAACAGGCAGGCGCGTGCCAGCCGCTCGTCGCGGTAGCGCACCACAACCCGGTACACACCCTCTTCCGTCGTCTCACGCGCGCGGCCGTACCCCACGCGCGTGCCGGCCAGGTTCTGCAGCTCGATGGTGACGTGTTCCAGAATGTGTGCCGGATAGGTGCCGTCGCGCAGGCGGGAAAAGAAACCGCCGCGCTCACCCACGCTGCAGCGGTGTTCGATCATGGTCGGCAGCCAGGCCATCAACCGATCGTTGAAACCCGGTATGGAGCTGGATGGCCGGTCCTTCAAGTCCCCAAGGTCCACCCACGCTTCCAGCACCGGGTGCCGCGACCAGATGTTCGGGCCGCGGAGCGCGAAAATTCTCCGGATCTCCATAGGTGATTTCTTGAATGGGCGATATGAGATGACGTCTAAGAGATTAACTGAACTGTGTCACAGGGAAAGCCGTGGTGTATTTTGGGCCCCAAATTCGTCGACTGCGGCGAAGAAACCACCTCGTACGGGGAATGAGCAGCGCACCTTGACCGAAACCGACGCAACCTGCAACCAGCTCCCTGAGCCCTTGCGCGGCATGGTGCAGGCTCTGCTCGCACCGGGGGAATCCTTGCGCGCGGTCTTCCAGCCCGACCTGGATGGCCGGCTGAGGTACAGCGAGGGGCTGGTTGTGCTCACCGACCGCCGCTTGCTGGCGCGAGAAGGCGCCGAGCTGCGCGCCTGGCCGCTCGACCAAGTGGCGCGGCTACCGGCACGCGACCGGGGCGGCTTGGGCACTCTCGAAGCATTCGGCCCGAGCGCGCGCCTGGCATGCTGGTACCACACGGTGGGCCGGGCTGGCGCCGCCCGCGATGTGGCGGACGCCTTCGATCACATGGCTGCGGGCCACGCGCCCGGCGGCCCGGAGCAAGACGACGACTTGCTCGTACCCGAGGGTGAGAAACCCACTGCACCAGTCAACGTGCGTTCGCTTTTTCGTCTGTTTCGCTTCGCCCGCGCCCACACCGCGGCGCTGGTGCTTGGGCTTTTGCTCACCCTGGGCGGAACCGCTGCCGGCCTGGTCCCGCCCTATCTGACCTGGCCTCTGGTCGACAAAGTGCTCGAGCCCTACCAGGACCACGTCAAAGAGATGCGTTCCGCGCCTACGCTGAGCGAGCGCGAGGTGCGCAGCATCGAGCAAGAGCGTGTCACGGGATTCCACCGCGTCGGCTTCTATCTGATTGCCTTTGCGGGCGCGTCGCTGCTCGCCTGGGCGCTGGGCTGGGTCCAGGGCTGGGTGCTGGCCTGGGTCAGCGAGCGCATCAGCGCGAACCTGCGCAACACCACCTATGCCCACCTGCAGAAGCTGTCGCTGGACTACTTCAGCACCAAGCGGACCGGCGATCTGGTGGCCCGGATCAGCAATGACACCGATCGCATCTGCAGCTTTCTCTCCGACACCGTGGTCGACTTCATCGCTGACGTGCTCATGATCGTGGGCACCGCGGTGGTTCTCATCAGCATCGACCCCATCCTGGCGGCCGCCACCCTGTGCACCTTCCCGATCATCGCGTGGTTGACTGTGCATTTGCGCGACCGCATGACCCACGGTTTTCTGCACGGCGGCCGCGCCTGGGACGGAATGACCAGCCTGCTGGCTGACACCATCCCGGGCATTCGCGTGGTGAAGGCCTTTGCGCAAGAAAATCGGGAGATCGAGCGCTTCCGCGCCGCCAACCTGCGCATCATCGCGGCGAATGATCGGGTGAACCGGGTATGGACCTTTTTCTGGCCCGCGGTGGCCTTGCTCACCCAGATAGGCCTGCTGGTGGTCTGGGTGGTGGGCGCCTGGCAAGTCTTCAGCGGCCGGGTCACGGTTGGCGTACTGGTGGCCTTCCTGGCCTACATTGGTCGTTTCTATACGCGGCTCGAGTCCATGAGCCGCATGGTCACCAGCACGCAGAAAGCCGCGGCCAGCAGCCAGCGCTTGTTTGAAATCCTGGACCGGCCGCCCGGCGTGCCCGAGCCGGCGCATCCCAATCATCCCGACAAGATCCACGGCGCCATCGAGATCCGCAACGCCAGCTTCCGCTTTGGCAGCCGGCAGGTCATCGACGGCGTCAGTCTGGACGTGAAGCCGGGCGAGATGATCGGCCTGGTGGGCACCACCGGCGCGGGCAAGAGCACCTTGGTCAATCTGGTCTGCCGCTTCTACGACGTGAGCGAGGGCGCGGTGCTGGTCGACGGAACCGACATCCGATCTTTTCCCATCGCGGAGTACCGCCGGCACATCGGCATCGTGTTGCAGGAGCCTTTCCTTTTCTGGGGCAGCATCGCGGAAAACATCGCTTACGGCAAACCCAACGCCACGCGCGCCGAGATCGTGGCCGCGGCGCGGGCCGCGCGCGCGCATGAATTCATCCTGCAGCTCTCTGATGGCTACGATTCTATGGTGGGCGAGCGCGGCCACACCCTTTCAGGCGGGGAGCGCCAGCGTATCTCCATCGCGCGCGCCCTGCTCATCGACCCGAGCATCCTCATTCTCGACGAGGCGACCTCGTCGGTGGACACGCAAACTGAACGCGAGATCCAGGAGGCGCTCGACAACCTGGTGCGCGGCCGAACCACCATTGCGATTGCGCACCGACTGAGCACCCTGCACAAGGCGGATCGGCTGGTCGTGCTGGAACAGGGCCGCGTAGTCGAAATAGGACAGCATGCGGATCTCTTGGTTGCGGGCGGCCGCTACGCGCAGCTATACCAAGCACAAATGCAGCTCGGGCAAGAGTTGGGCAGCCCCGAGCCGCCACGCGAATTGCTGCCGCCCCCACCCGAGCGCGAGGGAGGCGAGGCATGAGCGACAACGCCGCTCCGCTTCCCATTCACCTACACCACGACGCCTTTGGTCGGCTGGTTGTCACTCTAGCCAACGGGCAATGCCACAGTGGCGTGGTGCCGGTACGCGCCTTCCCATTTTCCGCACCCGACCAGTGGATTTCCCTGTGCGACGATTCCGGCCACGAGGTCCTCTGCCTGACTGACGTCGCCGAGCTTGACCATGAAACGCGCGACCAACTTGCCGCTGAGCTGGCGCGGCGCGAATTCATCCCGCGCATCCTGCGCATTCTGGACGTGGTCGAGGGTGGCGTGGCCAGCCAGTGGTTGGTCAAGACCGACCGTGGCGAGACCAGCTTCGAGCTGCCCAGTGAAGACAACATCCGTCACATGGGCAGCGACGGCGCCCTGCTGATCGACAGCCACGGCATCCGCTACCGCATCACCTCGGTACCGCAATTGGATGCGCACAGCCGGCGAGTCTTGCGCCGGTATTTGTGAAGACATCCGGCATCCCGCTTGCACCGACGCGCCGGGCGATGCAGGCTGTGTTCCTCGACGAAAAACACCACGGAGGTTTTTATGATCGGCATCATCGGAGGCACGGGACTTGGCGACACGCTCGGCACGGTCGGCAAGGGCCAGAGGCACGACATCGACACACCCTTTGGCCGTCCCTCAGCCCCTATTCTCACGACCGAGATTGGTGGCATAGAGGTCGCCCTGCTCTCCCGTCACGGCGAAGGTCATGTGCTGAATCCTTCCACCGTGCCCTACCGGGCGAATATCTTCGCGATGAAGAAACTGGGGGTGACTCGCATCATCGCCAGCGGTGCGGTGGGCAGCTTGCGCGAGGAGATTGCCCCGCGCGATCTGGTGCTGCCGGATCAGGCTATCGACCGCACTTTTCGGCGGCCAGGCACCTTCTTCGAGGGCCTGGCGGTGCACGTGGAGATGGCCGCGCCCTT
>PMJE01000294.1 GCA_003157315.1 Myxococcales bacterium
CTCGAGAAGGGCGGGCACCTGATCGGCCATCTTCCTGAACCCAGATGCCACTGACGAACAATCTGGGCCGGGAAGTGACCCCGCCTTCTTGGCCTTCAGGTAGTCAGCGACGGCCTTGTCGAAGTCGGCCTTCTGCTCCTCGGTGATCTGCCGCTCGCCCGCTTTCCGCGTGATCATCGGGACCTCTGCGGGCCCGACGCTAGCTGCTGCTGGAGCAGCACCTGGCTTCTTGCCGGGCGCCCACTCCTCTTCGTCGGGCAGTCCGCCGGTCTCTGGGGACTTGGGTCCGGCTGTCGCGCAGCCGATGGACAGGACAAGCAAGGCTCCGACCCCGACCATGGACCGAGACGGGCACATTCCGAAACTTCGATGCGTCATCATCGCTGGCTCCTAGTCCTTGGAAATAACCTGGAGATCGTCGGGCAGTTCGGGAACGACACCGCCGGGCGTGATAGGCGTCGAGACATACCCGGGCTCGGGCTTCATCTCGGCGGCCAGGGGGTACTCGGCGGGCTTCATCTGGTTGAGCTCCACCTCGCACATGGTTGACCATTCGTTGTACCAGGACTCCTTGGTGGCNNTCGCAGAAGATCTCGCGGGGCCGGTTGCCCCACTCGTCTTGTTCCTTGAGGTCCTTGGGGATCTCCGCGGTGTAGAGCTGGTTGACGAAATCCGCATAGACCTGGCCGATGCGTGCCGAGCCCGCGATCGTCCAGTGCGCCACGTGGTAGTCGAGTACGAAGTCGTACAGGCCTTTCTTGTCCGCGCTGGGACCGGTCAGCTTCTCGGCCAGTGACGTCTTCTCGGTCATGTACACAAGGAACCGCTTGCTTGACTCCTCGAACTTCTTCTTCTTGGCCGCGGCGACTTTCGGCTTGTCCCACTGGGTGGGCTGTTGGAAATCGAGACCTGCCGGGAACTTCACCCGGAGGAACTGCTCGTAGAGCTGCTCGGCCTGGTAGAAGGCCGCGCCGGCCACGGCAAAGCGGGCAATCGCCTCACGCGCTACGCGCTCACCCGGACTGGCGCCGGGAATCTTCTTGGCCGCCTCACCGTGACTCCACAGTTTGAGAACCTCCTTGAAGTTGTCTTGGGCGTCCTTGGCGTACTTGGAGTTGCGATCATAGACCGTGATCTTCGAGCTGGTGGGTGGACCACACTGGGTGCGCAGCTTTTCTTTCAGCTTCTTCTTCTTGTCTTTGATCTTGGCGTTGATCTCGGCGAAGACCTTCTGCCGGCCGGTGGCGCTCACGCGGTCGATTTTGAGGCAGGCACCGTTGACACCTTCCTGCGGACAGGAACGCTTCCACGAGATCTCGCCCAACTTGAAATGGGCGAGTATCTGCTTGTCCACGCCGCCCTTGGCACCCCATTTCTTCAAGTAGGCGCTCAGGTGCTTGACCAGCTCGTCGGTCTTGCTCTGCTTCTCATACACCTCGCTCATCTGGAACACGACGTTGGCCGCGTCCTGTGAATCGCGCGTTCCGTAGTACTTGACAAAGGCGTTCATGTCGTCGACCGCCTTTTCGAATTCACCCAACCCGATGCGGAAGGTATAGGCGTTGCCAAGTGCCGTTCGCGACTGCTTCTCTCCGGGGAACTTCGTGGCAAATTCCTCATAGCGCCGGGCCGCCTCGCTGTAGTAGGCGAGCTGGTGATAGCCGCTGGCAATTTGGAAGAGGGCCCGTTGCGCCAGGGGATCCTTCGGGTGCTTCTCGATCAGCTCCTGACGAGCCCGGATGGCCTGGCCGACTAGACGGGCGTTCTGGAAGCAAATGCCGGCATTGTAGAGACGCTCGGCATGCTTGGGGTGATCGGGAATGGTTTCCGCGGCGGCCACATACGAGATGCCGCATTCCTTGTAGTTCTTCTCTTTCTCGTACTGCTTGGCTTCCACCACCAAGCTGTCGGTCTTGAGGCCGATCATCTGCTTCTTGAACTCCTCGTCCTTCATCAGGACGGGATTGGCCAAGAACTTCTCCACCGTGGCGAGCAGTTCTTTGTATTTGCCCATGATGTTAAGACAGTCGAGCAGCAAGTTGGCCGAGTAGAGGGCCAGCTCGTCGGTCACGTGCTTGTCGACGATGTCCTTGAACAGCTTCACGGCATCTTCAAAGTGGTTGTAGTCGTAGAAGATCCTTGCCTTGCGGTACTTGATCTTCACCAATTCCGGCGCATCGGGGACGTACTTGATGTAGGTGTCGAAAGCCGCGATCATCTTCTGCTGGCCGGGCGGAATCTGACGCGGCTTCATATCCTTCTTGTCTTTGTCGGGCATGGCCCCTGAATCGTCGATGTTGAGTGCGTTCTTCCACGCCAACACCGCGGCATAGGCCGCCTCTTTTACGTACTTGCCCTTGGGGTCCAACTGGACAACCTTGGTGTAGGTTTCGGCCGCCTCGGCCCACTGTTCCGTCACCCACAGAATTTCGCCGAAGTAGAAGGTCATCTCCGGGGTGTCCTTCTCGTTCTGGAAGTGATCCAGGTACTCCTTGTAGATGAGGCGGGTGAGCTGATAGGTGTCCGCGTTCTTGGTCCTCTGCGCCTCCTTGTGCCAGATGAGGGCAAGTTCCTTCGCGGTGTCGTGGTAGTTGTTCTTGCACTCGGTCATCACGTCCTTCTTGACCCCTTCCAT
>PMJE01000507.1:0-13684 GCA_003157315.1 Myxococcales bacterium
ACGCGCCAGACTTAGGATCTGGTTTCGTAAGAAATGGGGGTTCGAGTCCCCCTCCCCGCACTACCGCGAAATTATTGCGAAAAATCCATCGATATTTAGGTTCTCGGAAGGGTTGAATTCGCCAAGCGGGTCCTTATCGGGTCCTAGAGGAGGAGAAGAGATGCAGCGACTTGGAGTGTGGGCATTCAAGCAGGTACACAAGTATCCAATTCCCTGGAGGAGTTGTCCCGAGTGCGACCATGCACTTGACCCTAGTTCGGCCAAGATGAAAAAGGCCCACTCCGCCCAACAAGCCAAGATGCAGGAAGACGGCAACCTCAGCCCAGATGAGGTTGTCGAAGAGTTCACGGCCAAGCTGGTCTGCACAGAATGCCAAAGCGAGGTTTTTTCAGCTGGCTCGACGTACCTGAAGCCCGTAGAAGAGGATACCAACAACCCATACCAGGAGTGGGCTCCAACCTACCGAGTCGAGTGGTTATCACAGTATCCGAGGCTCGCGCAGACGCCGAAGGACATTCCGTGGGATCTCGCGCGGGAACTCCGACGTGCCAGCCACCTGTTCTGGTCTGATCTAAGCGCATGCGCTTCAGTCCTTCGATCTACGATTGAGGTCTTTCTCGACTTGCAAGGTGTGTCTCGGAGAACCAAGACGAGGAAAGGTGACAGGTTCCTTGAACTGGAGGAGCGGATCGATCACTTCGTTACCAGTGAGGAAGCCAAATCTCGGGCACGGGCGGACGAGTATGAGGAACTCCTGCGCGCGGCGAAGTTGATAGGGAACACGGGAGCGCATGCAGGGAACGCGGTCTCCGAAGAAGACGTGCAGCTACAGGCTCTGTTCATCCAGCGAGTTCTGGACCTCCGCTACGGAACACCAGACACGATACGCTCCAAAGCCAAACAGCTGCTAGACGGCCGCCCCTCACGTAGAGCCCGACGGAAAGCGGCTGGGACTCCGCCGGGCAAGGGCAGCACGGTGCATGCAGCCACCCCCGCATCTATGAAAACTGGTCACCGCTGAATTGAAGCAACGCTGCTCGTCCAGGTAGGCGGCACAAGAGGCCCGGAGTGCCACCGAGCTACCTAGGCTGCTCCGAAAGGGACTACTCTTCCTTCGGTTCGCGGTTGTAGATACGATATGCGCGCCGATTCGCGGACGCGGTGGTCCTCCGACAGGTGGCCGTACACCTCGGCGGTGAACGCGACGGAGTGGTGGCCGAGGTTCTTCTGCAGGTCGTAGAGGTTGCCGCCCGACATGAGATAGAAGGCGGGAACACCAGAAGGGCAGGGCCGCCCTTCCACGGATCGGCCAGCTTGTGCTCTTGGAGGATCTGGACCAGCTCGGGCGGGATCGGCACCGTTCGGTACGGCCGCTTTTCGTCCGTCGGCGGCGCCCTCTTCACTCTAACTCCCTGCCCCCTACGCCATTGCGCGGTCGAGGAATTCGATGGGATCGCCGATCCCTCTGTGCCGCGCTCACCGTCGGTGAAGCCTCCCGCTGCATCCCCTTGCAATCCAACCCTTTCTACTTGTAGGAGTGTGCCATGCAATCAATCGGAGTTCTCGGGCTAGGCATCATCGGCGAGATCTGGGCCGAGCGCTATCAGGCTGCGGGCCGGCTGGCGGGCACCTGGAATCGCACACCCAAGCCACAGTGCCCACACTGGAAAAGGACCGCGCTTGAAGTAGTGGCTGCGTCCGACGTCACCCATATCATCGTCGCCGATCCCCCCGCTGTGTCGACCGTGCTCGATGCCATTTTGCCGGCGCTGGGAAAGGGCAAGGCGGTGGTTCAATCCAGCACCATCGATCCGAAGAGCGCGACGGATTTCGAAGCGCGGGTTCACGCCAGCGGGGCCGCCTATGTGGAATCGCCTTTCACGGGCAGTAAACCAGCTGCCGAATCTGGCACGGTGGTGTTCTTCATGGGCGGCGAAACCGCGGCGCTAGATGCAGTAGAGCCCCTGCTGGCGTGTGTATCCGAGACACGCTTTCGCCTGCCCACCGTCGGTCAAGCGGCGGCGCTGAAGCTGGCCATGAACCTCAACATCGCCGGGCAGATGCAAGCTTTGGCGGAAAGTCTGACCTTGGCCCGTCAGGCCGGCATCGGCGACGATTTCTACTTTCAAGTGTTGGCCAAGAACGTCTCCTACTCGGGGCTGGCGCGCCTCAAGGAAACCAAGCTCAAGACGGGCGATTTTGCCCCACAGTTTTCCGTCAAGCACCTGCACAAGGACATGCGCCTCGCAGACAGCACGGGCCACGGAGAGTTTCCCTTGCTGAAGACCGTGCGCGGTTGTCTGGCCCGCGCCGAAGGCGAGGGCATGGGAGACGATGACTTCTCGGCCCTCATTCGTCTGCTGGCCGTCAAGTGATTCGATCGGCCGAGGGACGTTCCTGCCCGGTCGAGAGGACAGTCGATCAGCGGCGCCCGCGGTGGAATTCGCCGTGGCTCCGCTGCTCCATGCGCTCTTGGCGGACGCCATGGTTGTTGCGCTCGAAACGGCCGCGGTCATTGTGTTCCGCGTGTTCCCGCCTCTGCAATTGCGCCTCGCCGCGGTGCCCTAGCCTCTCCCGTCGGTGTTCATTGATATTCCGGTCTCTGGCGGCCTGGTAGTGCCTGTACCTGCCCGGGGGGACGCGCAACAAACCTCGCGGGACCTCTCGCCCGTGGGCGACGACCCAACCTCCCCGATGGTCTCGCGTGTGGTACCACACCCGGCCCGCGCGGTGCCAGTACCAGCCGTCTACGAAGAAGACCTCTTGGTCGTATTCCGGCACAACCTGCACACCAGGGCTGATTTCGACCAGGGCGGGCGGGGTTTCAAAACGGATTGTTGGTACGCCGACCCGCACCTGAAGGTTCACCTGCGCTGCACTGGTTCGGGGAAAGGCGACCGAGAGCAGCAAGGGCGTGATCGCCACGCACGACACGGCAAACTTGATTCGCATGGATCTCTTCCTCTCCTTTTCAAACGCGCGGCTTGACTTGCAATATCGGCGCGGGTCAAACGTGCGCTATTGTACTCCATTCCCGCCGCAGCGTTGTCAGCGCGTAGTCGGTGGTCAGAAACTTTCTGCCGAGGGCAATACCGAGTATAGTTGCAAGAGAAGGGAGCGTCTCATGCATAGGGCAGCTTTCACTCTTGCCGTGCTTGCAGCAGCCTGTAGCAGCGATGCCACTGCCAACGTGGCCGGTACCTACACCCTTGCCCTCACCGTCCAGCAGAACGAGTGCGGCATCCTGACCAATGCCGCGGAAACCTCTTCCACTGGCGTGACCGTGGTAGTGACCCAAGACGGCGCCAACGTGACAGCTAAGGTGCAAGGTGTGGCCGGGATGGGTCTCAGCTTGGCCACGGGCAGCGACACGTTCACCGGGAAAATCTCGGGCAATTCACTCGATCTGTCAATCATCGGAACCGTGGCCGGGTCCAGCGGCACCTGTGCCTTCACACGCAACGCCCACCTGGTCGGCACGCTTGCCGGAGATCTGCTCACCGGAAGCGTGACCTACACATACGCTACCAACAAGAACGCGGACTGCGGAACCCGCGACACCTGCCAAGACATACAGCGCTTCAACGGCACCCGCCCCCCCACCTGAGTTGGTAGGCCCCGTCGGAACGGAGTCTTCACCGCCCCGGGTTCGTCCCTATCTCTCGAAGGCACCCAGGTCGGATCCGGCTCCACTCGTCGATCGGACCTCCACTTGCTGATCGGCGAGGTACTGGAAGACCGGCGTCAGATCGAGAGCTTCAGGGTTGTTGGTGACCGCGGGAGCAAGAATGCCGCCGATGCCGACAGCTGAGGATCCCGCAGTGAGGTGGAAATCGTTGCCAGTGGCGTTGACGAATCCGGGATCGTTTCCCGAAGGCGAGACGATGCTCGCGGTGCCGCTGGCGCTGGCCCCGCCGCGTTTCCACGATGTCCAGCCTGGTGAAACCCAGTTGACTCCGAAATCGAAATTCTCCAGGCCACAGTAGCCGAATTGCAGGGGCGCCGCCGCTGACCCAACCGTGCGCGGCAAGCTGGCGTAGATGTTGTTGTGCTGGCGTATCACCCCAGGCTGTGGCCCCGACGGACAGTCGAAGCCGCCCCAGGTCTCGTTGAAGATGTCGAGCGCGCCGTAGAAGTCCGATTGGTTGGCCACAACCACAACCGTGTTGTCGTAGAAAGCGAGGGCGCCATTGGCTTGATTGGCCCGGCCGTGGCCGGACTGGTCGTCTTCATTCCAATGGATGAAATCTTGGGCGAGGCTCTTGTCGACGATAATGTTGCCGTACACGAAGTCGTGGGCATAGGTCGGAAGAGATCCGAGGACAGGCCAGCCATTCTGCGGGTTCACCAAATCCAAATCCCAGCCCTGCGGTGACTGTTCAACGTAGTTGTAGCGGACAATGGTGCCCGCGGAACGGTCCTTGAGCTGGCTGCCCATGGAGCCGGTCTTCATCGCACCGTAGTGGTTGTATTCGATGATCACGCCCTGGGACTCGGTGTAGCTCTGGTGGCAGGTATAGCTTCCCACCGCTCCATTGTCGTAGAAGTAGTTTCCCTGCAACACAGTGTCGACTTCAAGACCAGCCCAATACGAAGTAGGAGCCGACCCGTCTCCGATCCAATTGTAGAAACCGAGGCCGCAATTGTGGAGCGTGTTTCCGCTGATAAGAAGGTGACTAGCTGAATGCGCGTAAATGCACGCGCTGAATATGCCGTAGTTGGCGGAGGTGCCATTTTCGGCGGTGAACTTGTAGGCGGTGCCGGAGTCGCGCACCTCCAGCCCGGCAATCTGTATGTAGGCCGGGAGCACGGTGCCGCGGTTGACCGCAATCTGGATGATGCCTGAGTCCTGGATGGCGCTATTGCCGGTGGCGTCCTGCCAGTAGTTGTGCATGTTGGCGCTGGTGGTGGCGCCGTCGCCGGAGATGACGGGAAGCTCGCAGCCCGGCCCTGGTACCCCCAGCACGCGGATCCACTGCGCGGATGTCCCTTGGCCAGAGACCAAGAACTTCTCGTGGTACGGCGTACTCTGATAGTGGATGTAGACTGTGTCGCCGGCCTTGAGGCTGTACCAAGGCACCGCGCCGATAGTCGCGTATGTCTGACCCGGGCCGACGTGGTAGCTGGTGCCGCCGCCCCCGGGCGCGGTGGAGCCGAACAGCGGACAGGTTGTTCCGCTGCCCGTGCCGGTGCCGCCTGTGCTCGATGCGCTCTCGCCCCCGCTTGCACTGATTCCGCCCGAGCCAGCAGTTGTGCCCCCACGTGGACTGGTCGCGGATTGCCCGCCCCCTCCCTTCACCCCGCCGCCATTTTCGGTCGCACCTCCTCCAGCACCTGTGCCGCCAACCTTGCCGCCGCCGCTGCTCGAACAAGCGAGCACGGCCAAGGTCGCCGAGAGAAAAAGGGAAAGAGTCGAACGGGGCACGAATCCCCCACACGAGGTTTGCCCATCTTGTGGCGGGCTGAAAACCGGATACCCTCTAAGTATACACTAGCGCGCCTCGCAAATTTCCCCCTAGTCCTCATCCTCTGCTACTCTCGCTAGATGCCTCGTGAAGCTGCAAGAACCTGGCTCGCCGCGATCCGCTGTACCATCCGATCTCGTGCGCTGGGGTTGCTGGTTCTCTCGCTGTGCCTCGTGGGATGCGGAGGGCGGGCCAGGTCGGCGCGGGCGTCGGTGGATGCGGGTGGAGCAAGAATCGCATTCGAGAGCGAAGTGCACGATTTCGGCACGGTGACTGAGGGCGACAAACTCAGATACGCCTTCGTGGTGAAGAACCCAGGCAATGCCCCGCTGCTGATCAGCGGCGCTCATGCATCGTGCGGGTGCACGGTGGCTGCGCTGAAGAGCAATTCGATTGCACCGGGCGGTGCCGGTGAGATCGACGCCACCTTTGACACCCACAACCGCGTCGGGCCCAGCCGCACAACGATCACGGTCGACTCGAACGCCACGGGGCAAGCCCACGTCACGGTCACGCTGACCGCCAACGTGGAACGAATGCTCGCGCTGGAGCAGAGCTACGTGCGCGTGGTGACCGAGTATGGGGTTCCACACGTAGACAAGGTGTGGCTGACCGGTAAGCTGCTGGCTGAGGCGACCCCGAAAATCCTCAAGCTGGAAAGCCCAAGGCGAGCTGACACGCCAGTCGACGCGGACAAGGACCCTATCCTCGATGCATTGGAGGTGCGGCTCATCGAGGAGAAGGTGGGCGACACGGTCAAGAAGGGGCTGGAGCTCAAACTCAAGGGCAACAAGGTCGCCGCCGGATCGGGCAAGGTGACTATTGCCACCGGTCTGGCGAAGCCTGAACAACTGGAGCTCAATTTGACCTGGGCTGTGACCAGCACGCTTCAGGTAGTGCCGGACCGTCTGAGTTTTGCTGCCGGATCGGGCGATGGCCACGAGCGCGAGCTGCGGGTTTCGAGCAAGAAGCCGAATTTCAAGTTGTTGCGGGTTCGTGTGCTCGATGGCCCGTTTGCCGCCGCAATCGAGAAGCCTGAATCGAACGCAGTATTCAAGGTGAAGGTGACCTGGAACGGGACGCCGCCCGGGAAGCAGGCTGAACCAGGCATCGGAAAGCTGCAACTCATCAGCAACGACCCAGCCGAGCCAAAGAAGGTGGTGGAGCTGAAAACTCCTGCGGTGCCAGTCCCTCCGTCGCCTCCACCAGCGCGACACTGACTCTGGAGCTGTGGGCAGCAGCGGTGGCGCGGCGGGCGGGAATCGCTTTCAGCGACAGAAACGTGGCGGCCCGGTGTGCAGTGAGAAGTACACAATCACACCTACGAAAACCAGGAGGAACGCGGTTATCCAATAGGCCGCGGGGCGGGCGTAGTTGAGTGTCCACCCCGTACCGATGCGTTTGCGCACCCACAACCGATCGACTAGCCAATCGGGAAGCGCTACAGGCAACTGTAGGTTCCCAGACCGCAAATGCAGCCGACCGCCGATCCACCTATGCAGGTGGAAAGCGGCGACTTGCAGGTCGCTCCGTTCGCTGCCCCGGGCGGGCACTGCGAGGGACCGCCGGTACTCAGCGGACAGAGATAGGTGCCGGAGAGACAGGCACAGACGCCACCCAGGCTGGGAAGAACGCAAATCGGCACACTGCCGGAACAAGACGCGCCCAACCTAACCTCGGGCCCGCAGAGGAACTGGCCGACACCGCCATCCCCCAACAGGGCTGCAATCCCACCATCCGGAAGCGCAAAACCAAAGCCCCCCCCGCCGGTTGTACCGCCGGCCCCACGTGAACCAGTCTGACCGGCGCCCCCTTCGGTTTGGGAAGATGGCAGCAGGGCGTTGCGGCCGCACGAAGCCACGACGAGGATCACCCCCAAGAACAATTGCGCGAGAGTTTTCTTTCCCATGTCTATCTTGACCAACTGTCGGGAAACAGCCACCAACCACAATAGCTTGGGGCTGGGCGCAAGCAAATGCAACTGTCACGAAATCGCTGGGCCGAACCACCGCCCGGGTAGGCGTGCCTTGACATCATGGCGATGGGAAGAGAAGCGCGCGGTATTCCTTGCGGATGCGCAGGTTGTTCTCGAAAAGCAGGTAGTGGAGCGTTAGGGCGTCGAGGCTTCCGGGCGCGATGGCGCATTTCTCGCTGGTCTCGGCCAGCAAGTCTTCGGTGCTGTCCCAGCGCCGGTAGAGGATCTCGGCCACGCGATAGGGGGTAAGGCAATGGAATCCGCCGCGATCGGTGGGGATGCGCAGGAAGCGCAGCACGCGGCGGAAGGCGCGCGCGTGCGGGCGCAAAAGCTGGACAGCCACGGCTTGCGCCACGTAGTTCATGGCTTCGCGCTCACCGCCCCGAAAGAGCAGCCGTGAAACCGCGCTTGCATCCGGTTTGCGCCATAGCTCGTGCAGGATTCGCAGGATACTGGCGCCGAGCTGTGCATCCGAGGCCGCGTCAAGAGTCAGCGATTTCACGCCGCCCGCTTGCTTCGCCTCGCGCATGCGGGCGAGCAGCGCCGCCGGACCGAGACTCCTGCCAAGGAATCCCGGCCAGTCGCGCTGGCGCTCGTGTTCGCTGGAAAGGAAAGTCGCGCCGACATAGGCAAGAAACTCACGCACCGCCTTTTCACTGCCCAGATGACGAACCAGCGCTGGGGGATAGTGATACGTGGGTCCCACTAGGTCGAGCCTGGCCTTGCCCGCGCGGCCTACCGTGGTCATGCTGCGGGCATCACCGCAGCTGAGCGCGCCGTCGATTTCGAAAACGCGAGTGGCGGCGCCCAGCGACGCAATCTCGTGGCGATCCGCCAGCCCGTGCCGATCAACCGAGCGCAAGGTTGTGGCGATGGTACGCGCATCGGCGAAGGCGTTGCCCAAAAACAGGTAGAAAATCTGACGATCGCGTGGCGCAACCGGCTGGGCGTCGGCCCAATCGAGAAATCGCCGGTAGTAGGCCAGGGCAGCGGCCGAGCGGAAGGGGACGCGGCAGCGGGTCAGGTTCTGGTCGTCGAAGGAAGGAAAATCATTGCAGCCCGGCTCGAAGCCGGCGGCGATCATGCGCCGTGTGTCCGCGGCCGACATGCGCGGGATGTTGTATGAGCGCCAGCGTGTGGGGCGGGCGGGTTCACGCCCGCGGTTCCGCGCGGCCATGCGACGAGCGAGCGCGCGGCACTGGGTCGGATGGATATTGATCTCGGAGCACACGAACCACAGGTAGTGGATGCCGTGGCGTTCGAGAAGGTCGAGATCCTGCGCCACCGCTGCCCAAGGCCGGTAGCGCACCTCGCGGCCCTTGACCGCGGGCTCGTTGCAGAAATAGCAGCGGAAGGGGCAGCCGCGCGCGATCTCCACCGGCACATGCACGAGCGATTCGTCGAGCAGCGGCCGTTCGCCGTAGAAGCGAACCAGCTCAGCAATCAAGGTTTCGTCGTACTCGCCCTCGGGCGAGGGGGGATAGAACACGCGCGGGTTGGCGCGAAAGTGCCGGCCCTGGCGAAAGACTAGGTTGGGCACCTCCCCGAGGCGACGGCCGGCAAGCACGTCATCCCAGCGTTCGAAGAAACCGTCGGGCTCGCCCTGCACGCCGAAATCCACGCCCAGGCGCTGCGCTGTCCGCAAAGGATAGGCGCTGAATCCGAATCCGCCGGCGACTACCGGCACCTCGGTGAGCGCGCGGATGTGGTGCAGTAACTCGGCAGTGTCGTCCACTGGCAGAAAATACTTGGCGGGATCGCCCTCGGGCGGGGGCAAATAATCCGAGGCCACCACGGTATCGGCTTGGCGCAGGTGCAGGCCGATCATGCGCGGACGGTGGCACGCAATCAGCTCGGCCAGCAGCATGAGCCACCGCTGCTTGGGCAGGCCGACAAAGTCGAAACGCGCGACCCGCAAGCCATGGCGGCGGGCCAGCGCCGTCACCTGCACGAAGGCATAGGGGAAGATCGGCGTCGCCGGCAGATTGGAGGCGTTGAGCAGCAGGAGATCCGAGGGTTCGACCGGCAGTGCAGTTTCAGACAAGATTCTGTGGATCATCCTATACCGACAAACCAGAAATGGGCGCATCCCTGAGAGCCAGTCTTCAGGACGAGGGCCACACATCCGTCTCAGGGTGGCATCCGGCGCTTGACACGCCAGGCCCTCGTGGGCATCGTCTGCTGCGTGGCTTTCCGGTTTGCCTGCACAAGGGGGAATACGGGGCACGAACGCGATGCCTCCCGACCGCCGGACTCGTCCGCGGTATGGCGCCGGAAACCAGCCGTGGCGCACCATTGATTGTCTCATTTTTCAGGCAACTTCCTCAACCCACAGCCGAGAAACTCAGACATGAGAAACCGACGCGTCGTATGGACAAGGCTGCTGGCATTGGTTCTGCCAGCGGTATTGGAACCTTCGTGCATACAGCGGGACTGGAGCGTGTGCTCACCCCAAGACGAGTGCCAGACCGGGTACACGTGCACTGCCGATTGGAAATGCTTGCGGGACGTCGACGGCGGTGCTGATGGCCTTGTGGTCGTAGACAGCAACAGCGCTGCTGACACGGTCCTGGGCATGGATGCGCCGGCTTGGACCGATGCGCCCGCTGGCCCTGCTGTCGGACGGGATGCCGCCGGGCCGGATTCCGCGCCAGCATCCCTCCCACCCGACGCGCCGGTGGGCAACACCTATGGGCTGGACGGCCCGGAGCCGGACCAGACGCCGGTGTTCGTTCCGCCGGATGCGCCGGTGGATGCGCGACCAGACGCGCCGGCAGACGCTGCACCCGATGCACCGCTGGACGCGGCACCTGACCTGCCGATGGCTGTCGGCACCGGCGGAATCACGACGACTGGAGGGACCGTGGCGCAAGGCGGAGCCGGCGGAACAGGCGGCGCAGGCGGCACAAGTGGTTCGCCGGACGCCAACCTCACCGATGCCCCTGGAGTCGACGCCAGCGATGTCCCTATCGTTGAGTTGCCCGTGATTTCTACCTTTACTGCATCGCCCCCGATGATAACTGCGGGCAAGAGTGCAACCCTTAGCTGGTCAGTTTCTGGTGCCGCGACGGTCACCATCGATCAAGGCGTGGGGCCGGTGTCGGCCACGGGCACAAGGCTGGTCACCCCTACCCAAAGCACCACCTATACCCTGACGGCTCAGAATTACGCTAGCAATGCGGTAACAGCGCAGCTCCTGGTGACCGTCGTTCAGGCCCCGACTATCACAAGTTTCAAGGCTGATCCGGCCACGATCAGCGTGGGGTCCAGCACGACCCTCACTGCGGTTTACGTCGGTGCCACAGCTTCAGTCAGTCGAGGGATCGGCAGAATTACCAGCGGGAGTGGAGTCGGCACGGGGCCATTGACCTCCAGTGTGACCTACGTCCTGACGGTTGCCAATGCCGCGGGCGACACCACCACAGCGCAGGTGGATGTGACGGTGGTGCTGTTGCCGACCATCTCCAGCTTCACCGCTGCCGCGGGTATTGTCGCGCCGGGCACCGGCACGACCTTGACTGCGTCGTTCGCCTCCGGAACCGGCGCCATCGACAAAGGCATCGGAAGCGTCAGCAGCGGCACTGCGGTCAGTACCGGTGCCTTGTCAGGCACGACGACCTACACCCTGACCGTGACCAACCCCGCAGGCGATACCGCAACGGCACAGGTAACGGTGTCGGTGGTTGGATTTTTTGTTAGTGGGGTGATGACGGCAGCAAGAATGGATCACACGGCCACACGGCTCGTCAATGGGACCGTTCTCGTCGCGGGTGGGCGCAATGGCGTTGGTTCCTTGTCGAGTGCAGCGCTCTATGACCCGGCGACCGGCCTGTTCTCGTCCACCGGCTCGATGAACACGGCAAGGTCTGATCACACTGCCACATTGTTGCCGAACGGAAAGGTTCTCATTGCTGGCGGGACAGGTTCCATTGTTACACATGACAACCTTTCCAGCGCCGAGTTGTTCGACCCGGCTACAGGGCAGTTTAGCGTCGCGAATTCGATGAACTCGATCAGGGATTTGCCTACAGCAACGCTACTGCCAGACTCAGGCAAAGTTTTCGTCGCGGGTGGGGCGGATGATTTCTCGCCTCTTGATAGTGCGGAAATCTACGATTTCGCCACAGGATTGTTTGCGCTTACGCCAAACTCGATGAGCGACGTGAGAATCCAGCACACCGCTACGTTGTTGGCGAGCGGGAAGGTTCTGGTCGCTGGCGGACACGGTGTTGGATCCGCGTATCTGGCAAGCGCAGAGGTGTACGACCCGGCAACTGGGGACTTCACACCAACGGCCACGACGATGATCGCGGCAAGGCAGGGCCACACGGCGACAATACTGGCGAATGGCAAGGTGTTGATGGTCGGTGGGTACAACGATTCGGATTCCACTCTTACGAGTGCCGAGGTGTACGATCCCGGCACGGGTAGATTCACCTCGGCCGTGGGCACTATGAGTGGTGCGAGATTTCTTCATACAGCGACGATGCTCGCCAACGGCAAGATCCTTATCGCTGGCGGCTCGGATAACAGTGGCGCCCAGGCAACCGCGGAGTTGTACGATCCGACAAGTGGCTCGTTCACTACCGCCGGATCGATGAGCGATGGAAGAACGGGCCACACCGCCACGATGCTCCTGAACGGAAAGGTTCTTCTGGTAGGGGGCTCCGACGGCACGAACATACTGTCAAATTCGGAGCTGTACGTGTACTGACGTTGCCTTCGGGCAACGTCTGCGCACCCGTGTCAGCGGGGCCGGAGACTCCCGGCGACCGGGATCAGATCGGTCGCGGGACCTTCCTATGGGAGCCCCTGCGCGATGAGGGCAGCGTACCACTTGTCCGCCATTGTTTGCGACGGAGCCGGGTTGGGGTGAACACCGTCCGCAGTGAACGTGGAGTTTGGCAAGTACGTAGTTGCGTTGATCGCGGACCAAACGTTTACGACGTACACTGGCGATGCGGCGGTGTTCTGGCCTGTGGCCCAGGCAGGTATGGCGGCATTAAGACCTTCCACACCAGTCTCGCAGCAAGAGGTACTGGGATTCATCGGGATGATTTGGGCCACGAAGAAGATTACGTTGGGATTCTGTTTGCGGAACTCAGCGAGAACCGTCGTATAGGCCGAGAGGATAGTGGCGGTAGCCACCCCATCCCAAACATCGTTGGTACCGTAGTGCATAAGCACAATGTCTGGCTTCTCAGCGGCCCACGTAAGTAGTTCAGCATAGCTTCCGCATCCTTGGGGTTGTTTGGTGCAAGGGTTGGGCATTCGCTTGGTGTCGGCCGGCAAATAGGTCACACCATAGCCACCATGACCCTCGGTTTTGAGGGTGGCTGGTGCACCCTTCGTGCAGTCGCCGTGATTGTTCGTCTGGGTTCCGATGAAAATGAAGTTTGTGCGGCCATTCGTTGTGAGTTCCAGAGAGAGATCCTGTGGGTAACAATAGCCGGTGATCGAATTGCCCAGGGCCATGATCTTCCACGGTCCCGTATGCGTGCTGCTTCCCCCGCCGGAACCACCTGCACCCACGGTTCCGCCTGTGCCCGTGTTTCCGCCTGTGCCGGTGGAACCGCCGGTCGCATTTCCTCGATCCGCGGTGGCATCGCGTGGGGCTGCATCGGGTGAAGTGGTCCCGGCGTCGCGACCGCCCGCGCCTCCCTGGCTGGTCGACCCACCCTGGGTTGTCGTCCCGCCCTGGGTTGTCGACCCACCCTGGGTTGTCGTTCCGCCCTGGGTTGTCGACCCGCCCTTCGCAGTCGCCCCACCTTGGGTTGTCGCCCCACCTTGGGTTGTCGAGCCGCCTTGGGTTGTTGCCCCGCCCTTCGCAGTCGAGCCGCCTTGGGTCGTCGATCCGCCTTGCGTTGTGGTCCCACCTGTGGACCCACCCGTGGTCACGAGCCCGCCAGTCCCTATCGAGCCCCCTGTGCCAGGCGCGCCGCCGCTGCTGGTGGTGCCTCCGGTGCTGGACTGTCCCCCGGTGTCATGCAGCCCGCCGGACGACGAAGGCGAGGTATCTGTCCCGGTGGTGCAGGCCGAGCAAAGTGCCCCAGCAACCAGGGTTGCTCCGAGCAAGTGGTATCGAGAAAGGTTGAAAAGTCGTGGCCGTGTGATGGTCATTGGGCTCCTTGCAACTAGCAACCAACAAGGGCGGTCATCCGGGAAAAACTTTCAAGAAAAGAGCGAGCTCGGGCCAGCAGGAGCGCGGGCGTCGGTTTCAGTCGGGGCGTCCTCTCTGTTTCAG
>PMJE01000507.1:13731-23487 GCA_003157315.1 Myxococcales bacterium
CCCTTTTGCACCTCCCGCTCTGACTCCGCATCCAGGGACGAGGTGGCCTCGTCCAGCACCAGGATGGCGGGCCGGCGGAAAATCGTGCGGGCAATGGCGATGCGCTGCTTCTGTCCGCCTGACAGGGTGGCCCCGCGCTCCCCGATCATGGTGTCGTATCCGTCGGGCAGCGCCGCGATGAAATCGTGCGCGTTGGCTCGTCGGGCCGCCTCGTGCACTGCCTGCTTGTCGTAGTCCTCGCGTCCGTGCGCGATGTTGTCGTACACGGTTCCCCGAAAGATGATGGGCTCCTGCGTGACCACGCCGACCTGCTTGCGAACGTGGCGCATGTCCAGGCTGTCGAGGTCGCGGCCGTCCAGGAGTATGCGACCGCGCTGCGGCTGCACCAAGCCCAGCGCCAGATTCACGAAGGTGGTCTTGCCCGAACCGGAGGCACCCACCAGCGCAACGGTGGCGGCGCGCTTCAGCAAAACGGAAAGGCCGACGAAAACCTGCGGCCCGTTGCCGTAGCAGAAATCCACGTCCTGGAATTCGAGCTGTCCGGCAATGGTAGCGGGCTTGTCCTTGCCCTGGTTGTGCTCTTCTTCCGAAGCGTCGAGCACTTCGTGGATGGAATAGACGGATTCGGCGAACTCGGTGACGGTGGGGAACTGGTTGATGATGTTGGTGACCGTGTTGGTTAGCTGGGTGATGTAGGTGAGAAACAGCACGAGCGAGCCGATGAGCATTTCACCGCGCACCACCAGGGTCGCGCACACAGCGACAATCAGCATGGTGAAGACCTGGGAGAAGGTCACGGTGATGATGCCAAACGAGGCGATGGCCTTGCGGATGGATTTCTGTCGCTGGATTATGTCGACGCTGCGCTCGTCGATGCGCCGGCGTTCGAATTCTTCTTCGCCGTGCAGCTTGCTGAGAAATGAAGTCTGGATGAACTGGCTGATGGAATGGCTCAGGTCTTCGTTGGCCAAGCGCGCCGCGTGCTGCAACCGACCGAAGCGCACGTTGAAGTAGCGGTAGACCAGCAAGTAGAACGGAATGCACAACAGGTAGAACAACAACATCTTCCAGTTGTCGGCTGCCAGGACTGCAACCGAAAACACCACGGTGAGCACCGANNTTGGAGACGAAGCGCCCGCTCTCGTGGCTGGCGTGATACTGCAACGACAGAAGCTGGAGTTTCTCCACGATCTGGTTGCGCAGGTTGCGCGAAACGCTCTTGGTGATGGTGGTCTCGCACACGGTGTATGCGCGATGGCAGAAGTAGTTGAGCACCCCGAGCAGGGCGACCACCGCGATGGTGCCGAAGATCAGGTCAAGCCGGCGCGCCGGAATGAAGCGGTCGATGACCAGTTTGATCAGGATCGGATAGAAGAGATAGGCGGAGTGCTTGATGGGAAACAGGACGAGGATCTTGGCCAGCGCACGCCGGTGCACGGCGATGCGCCGCAGGTAGCTACCTATCGCGCGAGAGATGGACTGCCGGGCAGGCCGCATGATGATGCGGCTATTGTGCACCAAGCTCAGCTCATCGCGACCGCGAAGCCAGCGTTTTGCAATTGCAGCACGCGGAATTGCTGAAGGTCTGGCTTCGTAGCTGCCCTAGCCTTGGTACAATAAATAGCTGCGTGAAATCGAGTAGCTCATGGCGCAGAGCGCCAGGAGGGAATCGTCGTAGTTTTCGAGGGCGGCTGGGATCGAGATATTGGATGGGAACGCCCACCTTGAAAGGAGTTTCATGAAGTGCCTTTCTACCTGCCAGGTGTCACTCGAAGGACGCTGTCCATGACGGCCACCAGCACACGCGTCGGACTTGCTCTGATCCCCACGGCGTTGGCAGGGTGGTGCCTGGGCGCCAGTGCCGATGCTGCAGCCCAGACCATCACCATCGATGGCGCCGGCTCCGGGCGTACCTATGACGGAATCGGTGCGGTAAGTGGCGGCGGTGGCACCTCCCCACTGCTGATGGACTACGTCGAGCCCCAGCGCACACAGATTCTCGACTACCTGTTCAAGCCGAACTACGGGGCGAATTTGCAGGAACTGTATATCGAGATAGGCGGCGACGGCAACTCGACCCAGGGCTCGGAACTGAGCCACATGCACACCAAGACCGACGAGAACTATGACCGGGGCTATGAGTGGTGGCTGATGGAACAGGCGCGACAGAGAAACCCGGCGGTTGTGCTGGATGCCACAGCGTGGTCGGCCCCAGCGTGGGTTGGCAATGGCAACTTCTGGTCGCAGGACACAGCAGACTACCTGTCCAAGTGGATCATGGGCGCGAAGTCCGCCCACAGCCTCGACATCGACTACGTGGGATGCCGCAACGAAAAGGGCGACAACACGAGCTGGGTCAAGACATTTCGCACAACCCTGAACACCAACGGCCTCACCAACGTGGGCATTCACGCATTTGACAACTGGGGAAGCACCAGCTGGACCTGGGCCACCGGGATGAATACCGACGCCACCTTGAAGGCGGCAGTGTATGCCATCGGCAGCCACACCACATCGTCATTCGGCAGCACCAAGGGAACCCCGCCGCCCGCGAACGTCATAGCCATCGGCAAGCCAATCTGGGACACCGAAGAGCATGTGTATGAACACGGGTTTCAGTGCGCGATAGACATAGTCAGCGCGTTCAACTTCAACTACGTCAATAGCAAGATCACCAAGACGATATACTGGTATCTCATCACCGCGTTTTACTCGAACGAGCCATTCTATGACGACACCATGGCGGTCGCGAGTTCTCCTTGGAGCGGCTACTACACTATCAATCCAGCGCTCTGGGGCTATGCTCACGTGGGTCAGTTCACCAAGGTAGGCTGGAAATACCTGGACGCCGCTTCCGGAAACTTTTCCGGCGGCGGAAACTACGTAACCATGGTGGCTCCCAGTGGCGGCGACTACAGTGTCATTGCGCAGACCTCGGGCGCGACGTCGGCACAGAACATTACGTTCAATGTGACGGGCGGTCTTTCCACCGGGACGGTGTCGGTTTGGCGCAGCAATGCGACGGCCCAGTTTCAGAAGCAGCCCGATGTCACCCCAGTCAACGGGTCATTCACTGTCGCACTCGATGCGAGTTCCATCTATTCGATCAGCACGACAACTGGGCAGCAGAAGGGCGCGGCCACACCACCGGCGGCGGCGGATTTCCCCATGCCCTACTACGAAACCTACGATCACTATGGTGACTTCAAGNNTTCAAGCGTCCGGATGGAAATGGGAATTGCCTGCGCCAGGTGGTCAGTCAGCCGGCACAGAGCTGGGCTCCCGAGACAAATCCCTATACCATCGTGGGCAATACCGCCTGGACCGACTATGAGGTCAGCGCAGACGTATCCATAGAAACCACTTCGGGTTGGGCGTCGCTGTTGGGGCGGGTCAATTCAACCGGAACCGGCTACGGCACCAATCCAAATGGCTACTACATGACGCTGAGTCCGACGGGCGCCTGGAATTTCTATGCGTCGTCCACTGGAAGTGGCGCGGGTGCCGCACTCTCGACCGGACAGGCAACGCTTGCCGCTGGTAGCTGGCACAACATGAAACTGGTTTTCCAGGGCAGTTCCATCAAGGGTGCGATTGACGGTACTCAGGTGCTTACCACCACGAATACCAAGTACTCCAAAGGCAACGTCGGGCTCGGTACGGCTGCGAAGACGACGGCGCTGTTCGACAACCTGATCGTCAACACCGTGAGCGGTGCCACGCCCGCTCCGACGGTCTTTCCGCAAGACGGTCAAAGCCCGCCCGACGGCGGCGCAGGCGGAAGCACGGGCACAGGCGGCGGCACCGGTTCTGGTGGAGTTTCCGGCAGCGGTGGAAACACTGGTACGGGCGGAAATACCCGCACCGGTGGCAACACTGGTACAGGCGGAGCCATGGGCACTGGAGGAATCACTGCCACCGGCGGAATCACGCGCGCCGGCGGAAATCCCGGTACTGGTGGGAGTTCCAGCCCCGGCACAGGCGGAACCTCCGGCACAGGCGGAACCTCCAGCGCAGGCGGAACCCCCAGCACAGGCGGGAGCCCCGGCACAGNNGCGGATCGAGTGTACATGGCGACGCTGGAATCGCGCAGCAAGCGTCTTCCTCCTCCGGTTGTTCGTACAGCTTGGCTAGCACGAACGAGAACGACCGCGGAGTGGGATCTCTGCTCTTGCTCGCGCTCGCCGCAACCGGAATGTTCCGTCGTAGTCGGCGCCGCACCCGCCTGCGCTAACTCAATGGCTTGAGCAGTAGCTTTGTACGGTGTTTGTCACTGACTTGCAGTCGGTTCCGTCGCACAGGTAGTCGGTAGTACCGACGGTGTACTTGCACTGCGTGCCGTCGCTATTGCAGCACGCCTGCACATCGCTACTGTTCTTCGCGCAGGTAACGTCGGTCGATTCGCAGGTCCACTCGTCAGAAGAACAGGACGAACCCAGCAACACGCAGGCCGACAACAGTACGCCCAAGACTACGCGACAAGAGTTCATGGTTCGCCTCGCGGAACGGCTGACATTTCGTGCACAAGAACCCACGGACAGAATTGGTATCACGGAGCTGGCGGCGAAGGCGAGGGCAAACCAGGTGTCCCAGATCCCTGCCTCATTCCCTCTGGCTTCCCTGCAGCGGACGAGACTGACAATGATTTCAAGTGGTTGCGGCGATGCCGGTGCATGCGCGAGGGTCGCGCTTTTCCCAGACCTGTTCACAGCGCGGGGTCGCGGTGAAACCGACAGATTCCCGTAGTACGCTGACTACCATCCTGTACAAGGCATGTCATGCTCGGCAGAATGAGGGTTCGACAGATCGGCGCAGTGGCCGGAATACTCCTCGGGGGAATCGGCTGCATGAAAACCGACCGGGTGGTGGCAGTTCAGATTGGTATGGATATGGATGCAGGCGAGGACGTCACTCTGGCGGACGTCGCTCTGGCGGACGTCGCTCTGGGAGCCGACGCCTGGGTGTGGCGCCCCTTTTCCACGCCGACGCCGGTCGCTAACCTGGTTGCCGACACAACCGACGCCCATGGCCCGTCGCTGGTTGGCGTTGACGAATTGGAACTCTATATCTCTTGCGAAGAGTCGGGTGCCACGACTTTCCACATCTGGTCTAGCACGCGGAACTCGCGTAATGCCGCGTGGAACCCAGCCACGGAGGTTGTCGAACTCGACAGCGCCTACAACGAGCAGGATCCAGACGTTTCCTACGATGGCTTGACCATGTACTTCGCAAGTGACCAAGCGGGCGAGGGATATCAGATCTATTTCTCGCAGCGAACCGCTAGGGGACTGAAGTGGCTCCCGCCCGTGCTCGTGCCGGGGCTAGGCTCTTCCGACCTGGATATCAGGGGGCCTAGCGTGAATCCCAGTGGACTCTTCATGACTTTTTGCGCTGCTCCGCGGGGCACAGAGAACTTCAACCTCTACTCCGCGTCTCGTACTGAACCGACGGGAACCTGGGGAAACGTCCAGCCGCTTTCAGGCATCAACTCGAGCAGGGCGGACGCGGATCCCGGGCTCTTCCGCGATTCGCTTTCTCTTATCTGGAGCTCTCGAGCCCCCAGCAAAGGACAATCGTGGGATCTGGTCGAAGTCGGCCGTTCCGACCCGAACACGCCGTTTTCCGCTACGCCAACTGTCCTGGACTCTATCAATACAGATATTGCTGAGCGCTATCCCTGGGTGTCGCAGGATGGCACTCACATCCTGTTCAATAGGGAGGCGGTTGGATCTCCCGGGGTCATCTATGAAGCATGGCGGTAGGATCCAACTGGCGACTCATTGTTGACAACTTCCTCCTTTTCGGAGCTACACTTGGGTATGGCCTTTGCGGAAAGCAGATTCCGTTTTGCCGTTCCTGCTGAGGCGCGCCCCCACTCGTCCGATGCAAGCGCGTGCGAGTTGACTGCACTGGCGTTGGCAGCGCGGACGCGCGACCCCCTGGCTATGCGCGCTTTCTTGGACGCCATCGCGCCGTCGGTACGCAACGTTTGCCGTGGCGTACTGGGGCCGGGCAATGTCGACTTGGAAGATGCGGTTCAGGAGTGTTTGATCGACATCCTGCGCGCCCTACCCAGCTACCGGGTCGAGGGCGCGATCGTACACTACACGAACCGCATCGCGCTTCGCGCATCCATTGCCGCGCGCAAGCGATCACGAAGTCGAGAGCAGCGGCTGCGCGCGCTCGCTGAGCAGGCTGCCTCCCCAAACCTCGGAAGCGACGACTCGCTTCCCAACCTCTGGCTGGTGCGCGAGGCAATCGACGAACTGTCGGCGGTGCAGGCCGAGACCGTTCTCATGCGCATGGTTCTGGGTTTCTCGGTGGAAGAGATAGCCGTGGCCACGCAGGTGCCAGTCAACACGACCAAGAGCCGCCTGCGTTTGGCCAAGGACTACTTACGGCGTCGGCTGGACGGGGAAACGGAGGCTTTGGGGGGTGAACGTGGACTTTGACTCGCATCCCGAGGAGGCCCTTGACCGAGCCCTGCGGGGCGAGCTGTCTGGAGTGGAACAGCGCGCTTTGGAGGAGCACCTCGCAGCTTGCAGCGCCTGTGAGGCGCACCTGGAATTTGCGCGCTCGCAACAGAAGGTGCAGCCCTGGGGTAGTCGCCTTAACGGCTTTGCGGTGGACTATGCGCTGGCTAACTTCGGACGCCTACGCTGGCCGTCGCTGTTTCTCTGGCCGCCCCGCAGGCGTTGGCTACTGGCAACCGCAGGAATGCTGATGGCGCTGGGTGGGGTGGCAAGCGCAGCACTTTGGTACAGGCAAGCTCCCGCCCGCGAGCAGGTCCCACTTCAGGCGACCATGGCCCGATCTGCGACGCGGAAACCGGCGTTGCCCAGACCAGCCGTGGCCTTGGCAGAGGCGCCCTCGTTTGCGCAGGCCGAACTCATCGACGAGAGACCCAGTCTTGCTCGGGCACCACGCGTGCAACCCAGCGCAGCCTCGCTTTTTGCACAAGCCTCCGACTTGCGCGACCGCAACCGGGTGGACGAAGCCATCGCGGTTTTCCGCAAGCTGCAGCAGCTCTACCCCAAGACGCGCGAAAGCCGGGTTTCGTTCGCCCTGGCGGGCCGCATGCTGCTCGACCGCGGGCGCCCTGCTCAGGCCCTCGCCCAATTCGACCAGCACTTGGCGTACGGGGGTGAGGCGTCGCAGGAGGCCCTGGCTGGCCGCGCGACTGCGCTGGGACAGATGGGGCGCGTTTCCACCGAGCGCGAAACCTGGCAGAAGCTGCTCGATTCCTACCCCGGAACGGTCTACGCCAGCCAAGCCAGAGAGCGCTTGGCTCAGATGCGCCGCTTGCCAGAATCGCTCCCGGGCATCGAGCATTCTCGCTGAGCATGGTTCTGGCGTGAAAGGTCGGAAAAGCGGCGCTGCACCCGCGCTCTGGCCAGCGTGTTTAAGGTGGGTGTTCCTCTGTCTGTCGCTGGCCGCTGTGGTCGCCATGCCGCGATTATTGGCAGCGGAAGAACGGCAGCACATCAATGCGGTGCTGGCCGGTAACCCGGCGGTAATCGAGAAAGTTGTTGGCGTGCTTCGCGGTTCGCTCGACCGCCAGGGACTGGACCTCGTCGCGGTCAGCGCGGCCCGGATCGATCCACTTGACATCGCCCGCTTACCCATCGATCGCTCTTCCACCGGACCTGTGGCGCACCTGTGGCTAGATCTGACCGCAGGCCAACCCACGATGTATTTGCTGGATGCGCGAAGTGGACTTGTCTATTTGCGCCCGCTGGCGGTGCAGGCTGATCCGGACCCGGTCGAACTGGAGCTGATTCGTTTCGTTGTGGACAGCTCGGTGGAGGCCATCCTGAAAGGACAAGCGCTGGGTGTGAGCCGCGACGAGTTCGAACGATCCTTGGCGCCTGCCCCCGCGCCGGCACCGGCACCGCCACCGCCACCGCCACCGCCACCGGCTCCCGAACCGGAGCCCGAACCGGAGCCCGAGACCACAGGTCGACAACCCGAATGGGCAATCGCAGTCGGCTATTCGGGAACCATGCTGTCGACCGACTACCTCGCGCATGGTCCGGAACTGGGGGTGGAGCGCCGCTGGACACATCTTTGGCTGGGCATGACGCTCTCCCAGCAATTCCCGCAGACGGTGAACGGTGCGGACGTGGGCATGCGCTTGCTCTCGTCTGGAATTCGGATCTCAGCGGCCTTTCCCAGGGCCATCACGTCGCATCTCTCTGCGTCCATTGGACTGGGAGCAGGGGTGGACGCAACCCGCGTGACGCCAAACGGAAATGGTGCACAGCCGGCCTTCTGGGCGACGGATCCATTTGTCCTAGCCGTGGCCACACTTGAGCATTCCTATGGCCGTGTTCTCGTATCCGTTCGAGTTGGAGTGGATTTCGATCTTCTCGCCCCGCAGTACGTGGTCGACAGTTCTGACGGAGCGCGCGTCTTGTGGACGCCATCGTGGTGGCGACCCTTTGCCGCCTTGCGGCTCGGTTTCGCGTTCTGAGATTCCCACTTTTTTTGGTGGACTCAGAATGACCCGTCTTGCTGGGCAGCCCCCCTTTACTAACCAGAAAGCTTCTTTTAGCCCGATCAGTTTCGGGCGAGCCGAGGAGTGGCTCGCATCCCGCTCCTCGGCTTTTTCTTGTCCTCGCCACGAACTTGCGCGTGGAGGCCGCGGGGCCGCGCTGTCCCCTACAGGAGGTAGCCGGCTTTCACCGCATCGTCGCGAAACATCTGCACCGTCTCTTGCGAGTACTGGTCCAGATCCTTGCCCACCAGGGGCAGCTTCTTGAGGATGTCGGCGGTGACCGTGATGATGTGACAGCCGACCGCATCTGCCTGGAAGATGTTGAGCAACTCGCGCGGGCTGGCCCATAGCAGCTCGATATGCGCATGCGGCCGCAGCATCTGCACAGCCGCAGCCATCATGGGAACCGGATCCCTTCCGGTGTCTGCGACACGGCCACCGAAGAGCGACACGATGGAAAAGGCACTCCCTTCGGCCAAGGCTTCGCCCGCGGCACTCACCTGCTCGACCGTGGTCAAACCCGTGACGTTCAGCTTGATGCCATCGCGCGCCAGGCGCCGGATGAGGGGCACCGAAGAGACCCGCTGGGTGTTGGTGATTGGGATCTTGACGTTCGCGTTCTCGCCCCACGACACGATCTTGCGCGCCTGACGTTCCATCTCGTCCATGTCGTCAGAGAGCACTTCGAACGAAATCGGCCGATCGCGGATCACAGCGAGAACTTCCCGAGCAAAGTGCTCATAGTCGCTCACCCCATCCTTGCGCATCAACGTGGGATTGGTGGTGAATCCCTTGATGCGTGGATTGCGATAGAGCTCGACCATCGCCTTCCGGTCGGCCCCGTCGGCGAAGATCTTGATTCGCAGGGAATCCAGATTCGGTTGCATTTCAGTCATCCTTGCTTACGCGCGCCTATCCATTCCACAGCTTCGGCCAGATCATGACACCGGTAGTCCGGCGCCGTGGGCGGGCCTTGTTCATCATATCCGCAGTCAATCCAAACCGTGCGGCACCCCGCCCGCACGCCGGCCTCCACATCCCGCCACCTGTCTCCCACCATGAAACTCTTCCCCAGATCCACCCCGTGCCGTACCGCCCCTTCCAGCAACAAGCCGGGCTTCGGCTTGCGGCACGCGCATGCGTCGGCGTCGTCATGCCAGCACACCAGCACGTCATCGATCTCTAGCTCGGCGCGCAGGCGTTCGTGCATGGCTTCCACCACCTGCCGCGCAAGCGTTCCGCGCGCCACGTCGGGCTGG
>PMJE01000541.1 GCA_003157315.1 Myxococcales bacterium
GTGGTGAAAAAGCATTCTACGGCACTGGCTTCACGCCGGTGGGCGAGGATTGCAGCATCACCAGGTAGTAAACCAGCATGGCCACAATCATGGCCAGCGAAAGCCATTCAAACGGGATGCGGCCGAAGAGAAGCCAGCGCCGGCGGAAGAAGCGACCGCGTGAGCGGCGGTGGATTTGCTGCTGAATAGCCGCCAGGAAGGAGTTGGGGGCGGCCTGTCTCAGCCTGCCCAGCCCTCCCAGGGTCCGGCGGAATCGCTCCAGGGAGGTGCGGCACTGGATGCAGGTGGACAGGTGGTGCTCTAGCGAGGCCTTCTCCTCGGGCGGAAGCTCGTCCTCGAGGTAAGCGGAAAAGGCATCCCCGGTTCGGGTATGGGAGTCGGCGGCGCTCACTTGAACTTGTCCTCAAGTAGCTGTTTCAGGGTCATGCGGGCGCGATGCAAGCGCGACTTGACGGTGCCCTCGGGCAAGCCCGTGATTTCCACGATCTCTTCGTAGGACAGCTCCTCGACGTCACGTAGCACGACCAGGAGGCGTTGGTCCTCCTCCAGGGTGGCGATCGCCTGTTGCATGATGTTCTCGGTTTCCGCCGCCTCAAGCAGCACGTCGGGGCCATGGATGTGTGACTGGGCCGGGGCTTTGCCCTCGTCGGCCAGATCGGCGCTGTCACTTCCTCTCTGCTCATTGCTCTGTTCGCGACGGCGCGCCAGGTACTTGATTCGATTCTTGGCGTGGTTGGCAGCAATGCGCAGCAACCAGGTGGACAGCTTTGCCTCGCTGCGGAATGAGTCGATGCTTTTGAATACCGTGACAAAGACTTCCTGTGCGATGTCCTCGGCCTCGGCGCGTGAGCCGACCATGCGCAGGACTAAGTTGAAGACACGGTCGCCGTACTGGTGGACCACCTCATTGAAGGCTTCCTCATCCCTTCTCACCAGCCTCGCAACCAGGAGTCGCTCGGACAGGCTCATTTGAAACGCAGCCCGCGGGCGCGCGCCGCGCAGCCGACCAGGGTGGGACGCCTCAGCCGGGATGGCCGTGGCCAGCGTGGGCGCGAGAGTGGCCTCCACATATCAATTGACAGCGTTGCAGCAGAAAAGTTCCGGGGAGCGAGCGACAAGCAGCTGCCAGTCTAGCCTAGTTGGTGGGAACGAACAGGCGAGCGGCGACGCCCACATACGTGCCCTTCCGGTCGCCTGAGATGTCTTGACGCACCGAAATGTCGAGCGAGCCAACCGGCGAAACAGCGGACATGCCGCCGCTCAGGTAGCCATTCTTGTTGAGGCCATCCCGCCCGCCGCCCAGCCGAGCCGCTATTGACTTGCCCAGGTACTCACCACCGCCCATCACATAGTATGCTTTGCCGTGCGGCGTGCTCTGGGGAGAAGTCGGATCCACGTACCCACGTTCCAGCACGCTGTCCAGGAGAAGCAGAAGGCCAGGAAAAGCGCTCAGGCTCAAGCCGCCGCCTATGGCCTGCGGCGCGAAGGAGATTCCTGGATTGGTCAGGTTGTATCCGACCACTGCCACGGCAAGATACTGCATGGGTCGGACGGTAACGCCGGCGTCTAAGGTGAAGCCCTTCTTGATGAACGTGCAGCCATTGCTCTCAGTCAAGAGATCTATGTACTTGGCTGTGCCGCCAAGAAACACCACGTCGCCAAGCGGGAATGACAGCGAACCACCGCCGAGTTGGCCGCTTTGCTTGGACCCGGCAGGCGAGCCCTTGTGGTAGGTGTAGAAGAGAGCTCCGCCAACGTTCAAGCCCGAGGTCGAATCGACAACCGACACGCGAATATCGTGGGTCGAATCGCTGCTGCCGTACGCGTAGGCGCTTTCCGCACTGTAGGAGTGCATGAGCGAGATTCCAGACGGGTTGAGCATGGGGCCGGCATCGCCGGTGGCCGCTGCACGCATGGCCCCACCTGTGCCGAGCGGGCGAATTCCGGGCAGCGCCGTACCATCGGCGAACGCTGGGGCGTCCGGCCAGAAGGCAACGCAGAGGAGCGCCATCGCTCCCGAAATGGCAGAGGACCGCATGGCCGAATTGTAGGTCGCCGGAGCCTCCGGTCCAGAAACTGGTTCAAAGCCAGCCGCGATCGGCGAAGCTCACGTATCCGCCAGTTGCTACCACCACATGGTCGAGCACACCTATGCCACACAGTTCACCCACTTGACGCAGACGCGCGGTCAGCTCCATGTCCTGACGTGAGGGTGCCGGGTCGCCCGACGGGTGATTGTGGCAGAAGATCACCGACGCGGCGGCGCTGCGGATGAGGGTTCGGAAGAGATCGCGCGGGTGGACCTCGACTCCGGTGAGCGACCCGCGCGCTACACAGGATTCGAACAGGACACGGTGTCGGACATCGAGTGCCAGCATCCAGAACTCCTCGACAGGCGAGGGCGCCAGTCGAGCCCGATAATGCGTCCAGACGTCGGCTGCGTTGCCCAGGAATCGGCCGCGTTGGGGCCGAGTTCCGGTCGCTCGTCGGCCCAGCTCAAGCGCTGCTTGGATCACGGCAGCACGGGCCGGTCCGACCCCTGACTGAGTGCATAATTCAGCTTCGGCGGCATCGCCAAGTCCGCGCAGATCACCCAATCTCGCAATCAAATCCTGAGCGATTTCCAAGACATTCTGGCCGTGCCGGCCGCTTCCGAGGAGGATTGCGAGAAGCTCTGCGTCGGAAAGGGCACTAGGCCCGCGGGCCAGCAGCCGTTCCCGCGGACGGGTATCAGGACAAAGGGCGAGGAGAGCCGTCACAAGGGAAGCATCAGCAGGTTGTGTGCCATTTCACTAACATGGGAACCCTGAGAGGGTTCGCTCCGCCCTTCGGC
>PMJE01000537.1 GCA_003157315.1 Myxococcales bacterium
CCTGCGCGGCGATCAGGCAATCCAAGAGTTGGTGCGGGACAAGGCGCGCACCTCGACCGGGGAGGTCTCGCGCGGAAGGAAGAAATCCAGATCCTCGGAGAACCGGTGGTGAAGGTAGACGGCGGAAAGCGCAGTCCCGCCGCCAAAGGTTGCCTCGCGCGCGAGAGGCGCACCCGACACCGCGCGCAGGACCCGATCCTGCCAGGGGTGCAGGTCAGGCGGCTGGGCGCCTGGCCGATCTTTCCTGGATCCAGATTTCAAGCAGCCTGTGGGTGTTGGGCGCTACCGTGAGACGGGGCAGAAGCCGCGCGATGACGTCGGCGGGAAACTTCTCCAGCTCGCGCCAGAAGCCGGATTCCACCACTTCCTGAAGCACGGCCGCCAGGCGTTCCGGGGGATCGCGGTCGGCGTTCAGCAGGCGACGGCCACGGTCGCAGGTGAACACTAGGAAGCGACGGTCCGGTTTGCGGCGACGAGCGGGCACCAGGCCATTGTGCCCCATGGCTCGGCGGTACGCCAGGAATGCCTGGCGGCCACAATCCCGCGATAGCCGCAAAGGGTCGTGGCCTAAGACGTGGTCGTGGTCGCTGGTTCCACTACTGTCGCTGGACCTGGAACTGGGCGGCTATGTGTCAGGTGGGGAGTTCTTGGGCGC
This sequence comes from Myxococcales bacterium, assembly GCA_003157315.1. Next base: position 656 of record PMJE01000537.1, read on the forward strand.
AGCAAGCGACCTCGCTTCGAATGTGCTGGTCACCACCTTGAGCCGCGTTCACGCTTCTCCTTCCCGAATCTCGCTCCAGCGGTGTCACACAGGAGTGGCGAGTGCGCACTATGCACGCTCCTTACCAGGCGCGCTCCATCGAGAAGGCCAACGATGTCACACTTCCCGGACTGCTTTCGATTCCGAATTGCTCTCACGCTGGGTGCTGGCTTGCTGTTGCCAGCTTGCCGACCGCCTGCTCGCCAAGTGCTCGACAGTGGCTCTGCACCGAGCGCGGTCGGGGGCGCGAGCACCGGCGGCAGTGGGGGTGTTTTGACGGAAACCGGTGGAGCCGGCGGAATCGGCGGCAGCCTGGCGCCGGGCGGCGGCGGTGGCAACACCAGCATTGGCGGCGTCAGCGTTGGTGCTGGCGGCAGCAGTGGCAACACCGGTACTGGCGGCGGCGGCAAACTCGGTACTGGCGGCGGCCCGTCCAGCGGTGGCGCGGATGCTGGCACTTCCTCTGACGCGGCTGTCCCGAGCCCGCTCGCTGTGAACCATGTCATGACTTGCGACACGCCGCCGCTGGCTGTGCCCACACAGCACATCGAGGCTGAGTGCGCCTTCGGGCCGACCACTGGGGCGTGCAAGGGCACGACCGGTGGCCAACAGGGCACACAGACCGAGAACAACGGCACTGACGTGGGATTCATCGAGGGTGGCGATGCGCTTTGGTATGCAGGGGTGGTCATGGACGGCATCAACACGCTCACCCTTCGTTACGCCAAGGGCGTGGACGGCGGCACCGTCGAGGTCCGCCTGGACAGCACCACAGGCAAGTTGCTTGGAACGTTCACCCCGGTCTCCACAGGGTCGTGGACCACCTGGCAGAACGCTACAGTCGCGCTCAGCGCCGCGACGGGAAGCCACACACTCTACCTCGTGGCGGCCGGCTCCATCGCGGGCATCCTCAACCTCGACTGGATCGAGTTGTCGGCATCATCGAACCCATCCTCCGGAGCGAATGCCGCCGCGCCGCTTTTCCACGTGAACCACCTGGGCTTCGACAGCATGGGCCCCAAACACGCTGTGGTCGAAGGGGCCGCTGGCCTCGATCGCTACTATGTCGTGGGCGCCGACCACACGGCGGTCTGGTGCGGATCGCTGAGTGGCATCGTTTTCGCTACCTGGGGCAGCAACAATTCCTTCTATGTCATCGACTTTACCGAGCTGACCCGTCCAGGAAGCTATCGCCTGCAAATTGGCAATGCGCTCTCGGACCAATTTGCAATCAGCGATAGCAACCTTTTCGCTGCGACCTTTTCCAGCGTGCTTGGCTACTTCAAGTCCTCGCGCGCCGACGACCCCGACGTGTGGGCCGCTGACGCCAGCGTCCCATTCGTTGGCAGCAGCGCCCGCGCTGACGTGCGCGGCGGTTGGTACGATGCTGCGGGCGACATCTCGAAGTATCTGACCCACTTAAGCTACGCCAATTTCATGAACCCGCAGCAGATTCCGCTGGTGGCTTGGGCGTTGGCCTGGGTCTACGACCAAGGCGGCACCGCGTTGCAGGCGAGCGGCTTGTCGGCGAATCTTCAGGCGGAAGCCTTGTGGGGCGCCGACTATCTGCTGCGCGTGCTCGATCCGGCTGGCTATTTCTATACCAACGTCTTCGACCACTGGTCGGGCGACGTCGGCCAGCGCCAGATCTGCGCGTTTGTTGGAGAATCCGGCACGGAGACCGCTGATTGGCAATCGGCCCTGCGCGAAGGCGGCGGCATGAGCATCGCGGCCCTCGCGCGCATCGCTCGCTGGAAGGTCGATGGCAGCTTCACCAGCGCGCAGTACCTGGCTGGCGCGCNNTACACCGGACTGCTCGCGGCCAGCGAACTCTTCGCCAGCACGCAGGACGCGACCTACCTGCGGGCGGCCGGCGCGCGGGCCGCGTCTCTCATCGGCCGCTTGGGTCCTGACGGCTACTTCATCGCCGACGGCGCGTCTCGTCCCTTCTGGCACGCCTCTGATGCCGGCCTGCCCATTGTGGCACTTGCCCGCTATTTGCAGGTCGAAACCGATGCGAGTAAGCGGACCCTGGCCAGGCAGGCGATTCAGACGCATCTTGGCTACCTCCTCGGGATTACCAGCGCCGTCGCCAATCCCTTTGCTTACGCCAGACAACACATCGCCGCGGGAACCGCCAGTTTCTTCATCCCGCACGACAACGAGACCGGCTACTGGTGGCAGGGCGAAAACGCGCGCCTCGCTTCCTTGGCCGCGGCGGCGCTGATGGGCGCGAAGGTCCTGGGAGCTACCGGCACGCAGTACCTTGACCTCTTGCGCTTCGCGGGCAACCAGATCGATTGGATCCTTGGCAACAACCCCTACGACATTTGCTTCTTGAACGGATTGGGCAAGAACAATCCGCCACCCTACTGTGCCTCCAAGCCACAAGCCGGCACCCTGGTCGGCGGCATCGCCAACGGCATCACCGCGAGCAATGCCGACGGTAGCGGCATCCAGTGGAACGGGTTGACTCCCTATAGCACTTGCGGCGACGATTGGCGCTCAGTCGAGCAGTGGCTCCCCCACTCGGCCTGGTTCATGGTCGCCACCGCCGCGCTGGCGCAATAAGGTTCGGTTCTCAAGGCAGTGAAGTCGGCCGCACAATCTGGCCGGCCTTGAGCTCCCCGTCGCCCGCAGTCCAGGTCCCGCGCGCGTCCCGCACCTGATAGTTCGAAAGGCGCATGGGACGGGTGGCGATGGGATCGAATGACCCGAGAAAGGCAAAATGCAGATGGGGAGTCTCTGCGTTGCCGGAATTGCCACACCGGCCGATGGGCTGGCCTCGGCGCACGGATTGGCCCACCTTGACCTGCACAGAGCCTCGCTGAAGATGGCGGTATTCGGTGAACTCGGCCGCGGTGTGCTCCAGGATCACGAAGTTGCCGGCCTGGTGTTTACTGCTCACCTGGAAGGGCGGCGAGTCGGCCGCACCGTCCCTGGCCCACACCACTTGGCCTTCGGCCGTGGCCAGAATCTCGCGTCCGAAGCAGGGGTGCTGCTGCAATCGCCGTCCCTTCTGCAACGGTACCGCTGGAATCGGCTCAGCGGGGACAAAGTCGAGGGCGTAGGCAGCATACCCGGTGTGCGTCCCGCCGCTGTTCATCCCCTGCACCACGCCCCACACGCCGGCAAACGGAAGCGACAGATTCGTCTTCTGCTCGGGCGCCGAGGTGAACGCCACATGGCCGGCCGGCGGCTCCACGCGACGGCGCTTGTCCGCCGCATGTCCAAAGGTTCCCATCTGGGTCAGGCACAGCCACACCACCAGCGCTCCGTTGCAGAGCAAGCGCAAAAGGCCTCGCCGCACGCGCTCAGTGGTCATTCTCGTCAGCCGGAGAAATGGGCTTTCTTGTGCGCCGGCGGCTGCTACGGGTGTGCGGCCACCCAATTGAGGACACCTTGGTATTTCGGAGAATTGGCATTGCTATCGCCGGTCGCCATCTTCAGCCCCCAGCAATTGCCAACATGCGTGTACTGCATGAACGGGCCCAACATTCCCGCCGCCATCATGGAGTTCAAGTACGTGACGTACAAATTGGTCATCGCAGGATCGGTGGCGACCGCGGTGCAACTCGTCGCCGCATACGAATCCTGCCCTCCTTCGTAGCTGATCAACGGAATGCCAGTGCCCTTCAGACACGTGTCGTGATTCTGGACCAACGTCGCTTCACTCGGGATGTCGCTAGCCAGCGCGGTGGTGTTGGTGCCGCCAAAATAGGGCGCAATTGCGTACGCGTTAATGGTCTCGCCTTGCGGGTTCACCGTCTTGTCGGCGAGCGCCTGCAAGTGCCACGCGCACACCGGCGCGGGATTGGAGGCAGGGCCGGTGTAGCCGGCTTGACCCGAGAGCACCTTCACCAGACGCGGACTGTCTTTGCCAAAGACAGCCTCAAATCCCTGGTACACCTGTACCGACCGATAGACGTACCACGACCAGCCTTTGTACGACTGGTTCGTGCCCACGAGGTTCATCGCAACGCCCTGGCTTTGGGCGTAGGGCCCCTGCGGAAAGCCGCCGTTCCACACTTCGTTCGAGTACTCGATGTAGATGCGCAGGCTTGGATCCAGCTTTTGCTGGATGAGCTGCGCCAGCTTGGCCACGTGGTCATCGTCGGCAAGCGTGGGGACGTTGATCCAATAGTCGGTGCGCGCGCGATTGCACAAGTCAATCTGCCATTCGTAGGCCACGCCACGATCGCCGGGTGCCACGTTTGGCTGCGCGCGCGCGGACCACGCTCCCGCGACTTGGTCGTTGGTCCGGTTCCAATCCATGAAACGAAGAACATGTGCGTAGGGTGCGAGGTCGGTGAGCAGGGCAGGGTTCCACGGGTTGGTCGTGGTCGCCCAATTCACGTTGTTGGCGAAAAAGTCGCTCGACGGCTCCCAACTCTCGTTCCAGAAATTGGCCCCGACGAAGAACTTGCTTCCGGGTGCCGGGTTGGCAAAAGCCGTCGAACCGGCGTCCGTCGCAGTCCCAGTTTCAATCGCCGAGGCGGAATCGCTTGCATACGGCGTGTCGCTCTTCGGGGAATCGCTTCTCGCGTCGGTTGACGTCGCGGTGTCCGAGGTCATGGCAGAATCGGGCGTCGTTGGGCTGGAGTCATTGCGAGCCCGACGGTCAGCAGGTGCGTCGGTCGATGAATCTGCAGCGGCATCCCTGACAACGGCTCCGCCGGCTCCGCCGGTGACAAGCGTTGTTCCGCCTCTGCCGCCAGTGACGGTCGCTGTTCCAGCCGCCCCGCCGGTGGCGGCCGTCCCTCCCGCCACTGTGCCAGCGGCGAAGGTGGTTCCGCCGGTGGCTGGGGCCCCACCAGTCATGGCGGTGGTTCCGCCCAATCCACCGGTCGTGCCAGGCGTTGCTCCGGCCCCAGCAACGCCACCGCCGTTCTTCCCGCCCTCCGCGGGTGGGCTAGGGCTGCTTGAACATCCTGATGCCTGCAGCGCCACCATTGCGGCGCAGGCAACCCACAGCCGGGAAACTGAGCAAGCCAGAGCTAGCCTCTTCTTTTCCATTGCTGGCCGACGGCACTGGTAGATCATGCCTGCGAGGTTACCAGCAAAGTGGTTTGCGGGCACGCGCGATGCAGGGGCTGAGCGCCTGCCCGGTGACCAGCTCTGCCACGAGGTTGTCCTGGTCGAGCTGGGGCGGATCGCCGGCGGACCGGACCCTGCGGCCCCGCGTGGCAGTGGACGCAGCGAGCCTGTATTGGACCAACTTCGACTCTCCGGGCTTCGTGATGAAAGGCATGCCAAAGTGAGCCCGGCAAAAGACGCACCGTTTTCCAAGTCTTTGTTCCGCCGGTGAACGCAAGCGCAGCCGGCGTGCAAAAGCGGTAGGTCGCTACCCCGTATTCGTAATATAGATCTGGGTGCGCGCCTCGGTGGCCTCGTGCTGCCCCAAACGTCGCGATCTCGCTTTTCACCTCGGGAGCTCTACCCATGACTGACGAGAACCCCACCGCCGACCACGCGACATCCGCAGCGCCTCGATGGCTCTTCTTGCTGCTCCTGCTCTTCTTCGGCAGCGGCTGCGCCGCATTGATTTACGAAATCGTCTGGTTTCAGTTGCTACAACTGGTGGTCGGATCAACTGCCGTCTCCCTGGGAGTGTTGCTGGGAACATTCATGGGCGGGATGTGCTTGGGTAGCTTCGCTTTGCCCCGG
>PMJE01000275.1:0-208 GCA_003157315.1 Myxococcales bacterium
GTGCAGGTCGATGACATCGGGTAGATCGCCGTTTTCGGGGTCGAAGAATCGAATTGGCTTGGTTGCGGTGAGAGGCACGTCGTGGTCGATGGCGGTAAGCGATTCCACGCCTGGCCAGTGGTGGACCCTTTCGACCAGGTGGCCAGTGACAGGGTTGGCGATGGCGTAGACCATCTTCGCGAGCACGTCCTCGGGTTTGACCAACTCG
>PMJE01000275.1:289-4947 GCA_003157315.1 Myxococcales bacterium
TGATCATGTAGCGGCGGCCTGGGATGATGGCACGGGGAAGGGACATGCCGGGATTGTCGGCAATCGCGCCGCGCTGGTTGCTTGCCAAGGGCGAATATTCGGTGCCGATCGCAGTGGGAGATCCGGACGTTGGCCCATAACGTCGTGGTCGTTTGTAGCGGATCTCACGAGAAGAAGGTCAACCTTGGTGAGGTCTTTTGGATTTCTTTGCGAAATTCACCGCCGAACAGAAAGCGCGGCGCAAAAAGTACAACGACATGAGCAAGCAGCGGAAGCGCGACCGCGAGCTCTTGGCACTCAAGACCCAAGCCGAGCTCAGTCGGGGCGGCGAGGACCGTCAACCCAGCGTCGACGGCTCCGCCGGCCTGCGGGCTGGTGGGGCCCGCTGATCGGCCAGCTCCGCACCCGCCGCCCAAAGTCCAACCGACAGCGGGACCACGTCGTCCCGACCTCCGCCGTGGTATCTTCGCCCCAGGACCCAAGGGGACATTTCTACTTGGCGGCAGGAATGGGGACATTCCTACTTGGGCCTGACACTCAGAGACCTGATGACACATGGAGAAAAGCGGGTTCGTTTGTCCTATGGTCCTTTGAGTACCAACCACGCAAAGGGGAAGCGATGCCGCGCGACCTACCAATCGGGAACGGTAAAGTTCTGATTGCTTTCGACAGCGACTACCGGCTGCGCGAGCTGACCTATCCGCGCGTGGGGCGCGAGAATCACGTGCACGGCGCTCTCTGTCGCTTCGGGGCTTTCGTAGACGGCGCCTTCACCTGGATCGAACGCGCACAGGGTTGGAACCTGGTGATGCGCTACCAGCCCGACACCCTGGTCACCGATGTGCAGTGCGAGCACCCGGGTATGGGTTTGCTGCTGTCCTGTTCGGATTGCGTGGATTTTCACGAAAGTCTCTATCTGCGCCGGGTGGTGGTGCACAACCAACGACCCCACGCGCGGCAAATCCGCCTTTTCTTTCATCAGAATTTGGCCATCAGCGAGAGCGACGTGGGCGACACCGCAATTTACGACCCGGTTTGTCGGGCGGTTGTGCACTACAAGGGACCGCGCTTTTTCTTGGTCAATCTGCGTGGACAGCGACATCTTGAGTTTCGCGCGCGACACCTACGCCTATTGCTGGCCCCGCGACGGCGCCCTGGCGGCCCATGCGCTCGACCTGGCCGGCTTTCAGCAAGCCCCTGTGCATTTCTACGAGTTCTGCGCGGACCAACTGACCGCCGACGGCTACCTGCTACACAAGTACACCGCCGACGGGCAGCTCGGCTCGTCTTGGCACCCGTGGATGGGGCCGCGCACCGCCGGCAAGAGTTGCGATGGCGCCAGCGCCAGCTCGGCCGGCGCAGGCGAGGCGCCCGCCGGGTACGAGATGCAGCTGCCCATCCAGGAAGACGAAACCGCGCTTGTGGTGTGGGCCCTGTGGCACCACTTTCAGCAGTGGCGGGATGTGGAAGCCATCAGGGGACTGTACGGCCGCCTGGTGAAAAAGAGTGCGCGCTTCCTTGCCAGCTACCGCGATCCCGTCACGCGCTTGCCCGGACCGAGCTACGATCTGTGGGAGGAGCGGCGGGGCATCTGCACCTTCACCTGCGGCGCCGTGGTGGGTGGCCTGGACGCGGCTGCCGAGTTTGCGCGTGCCTTTGGCGAAGAAGAACTGGCCGTCGAATATGCAGCCGCTGCCACGGAGATCCGGCAGGCCATGGCCCGCTATCTCTATCGGCCGGAGCTGGGCCGGTTTGCTCGCATGATCACGGTGGGCGACGCCGGGGAAATCAGTGCGGACACGACTCTGGACGCGTCGCTGGCTGGGGTCTTCATGTTCGGCGCCTTTGCACCCGACGATGCGCGTGTGGTGGCCACCATGCAGGCGATTCGAGATGAGCTCACCTGTCGGACGCCGGTGGGGGGCGTCGCACGCTATCGCGGCGACTACTACCACCAGGTGTCGCGCCATCTAGAGAGCGTCCCAGGCAACCCTTGGTTTCTCTGCACCATCTGGCTGGGCATGCACGCGGTGGCCCGCGCGGGCAGCCTTGCCGAGCTTGAGCCGGCCCGCGAGGTCCTGCGCTGGGTGCAGGCGCACCAGCTGCCGTCAGGCGTGCTTCCCGAGCAACTTGATCCCTCGACCGGCGCGGCTTTGTCGGTTTCACCGCTAGCCTGGTCGCACGCGGCACTGGTCACCCTGGTCGAGGAGTATCAACGCAGGGTGCAGCGGGTGAGGCTCGCCGCAAGTCGGGTATAGGGAGTGGGGTCGCGACAGTGGTTGACCTTGCTGGCGCTCGCGGGTCCTAATTCATGCACATGTCCCCTGCAGCGGAACCCGGCTGGCAACGCCGCGTGATCGAGCGGGCCAAGGAACTGGATCACGAGCACCGGCGCCGGCCGCGCGGTCCCTGGCAGTCGGCGGTCGGGTTGGCCCTGTCCCTACGTTTCCTGCGCACCGCTGCCCGACAACTAATGACGGCGCCGCGCAGGCCCGAGCCGCGGCAGGTGGAGCATCCCAGGCCAGGTGAGATCGCGGTCACCTTTGTCGGTCACGCCACGGTCATGCTCACCACGCCGCTCGCGCGGGTGCTGACTGACCCCTATCTCGGTGATTTCTTGCTTGGCCTGCGCCGTGCCGAGGCAGCCTGCCTGCATTCCGCCGATGCGGCTGACGTGAACTTGATCCTCATTTCGCATGCACACCGGGATTGCTTGGACCTGGCCAGCCTGCGGCGCCTGCGCGGCCGGGCAGCGGTCTTGGTCCCGCCCCGCTGCGCACGGTTGCTCGATGGGCTGGGCTTCGGCCGCGTGGTTGAGCTGGCGCCGGGCCAGAGTTTCGAGTTAGCAGACGTGGAAGTGACCGCGGTGGCTGCGCGGCATGAGGGCGGCCGCGGGCTGTTCGACTGGGCCTGGCGTGGCGCCTGCGGGTACCTCGTGCGCTCGGCCGGGGCCAACGTGTACTTCGCGGGCGGCACCTCCTATTTCTCGGGCTTCGAGGAGATCGGTCGGCGCCTGCACCCGGACGTGGCGCTTCTGCCAGTGGCCGGGTACGAGCCACCAGCCTTGCGGCAGGGCAACATGTCGCCTCTCGACGCTGTGCAGGCATTCACTGACCTGGGGGCCAAGCTGCTGGTTCCCGTGGGCTATGGATCTTTTCCGCTCGGGTACGAGCCGCTCGACCAGCCCCTGGCTTGGCTCAGACAGATCTGCGCCGAGCGCGGCATCTTGGGCCAGCTCGCCGTGCTTGGACACGGCGAAACCTGCCTGGTGAGGGGAGGAGAAAGCACCAGGGAATAGCCTTTGCCTCGCGTCACTGCTAGAGTGCGGCCGCTGCAACGGTCAGCCCCGAAAAAGTCATGAGCTTTGTGGAAAGACTGCGCCGGGTTCCACCCGGCTGGTGGGTGGCGCTCTTCGCGCTTGCGTTGATCCTGCCTCGCCTGGGTTCGTTCGGATTCTGGGACCCGTGGGAACTCAAGCTGGCGGAGCGCGCGCGCGACATCGCCCACTCGGAGAATCTCCTCGACGTGACGGTCAACCGGCGCTTCACCGCCGAGCCGCCGCTCGACCTGGCCGGCAATGCGCTCGGCATGCGGATCTTTGGCGTGGGTGAGTTCGGCGGCCGCATCTCGGATGCCTGCTTCGGCATCCTGGCCATCCTCGCGGTGTATTGGGCAGGCGTGGGCCTCTTCCGTCGGCGCGCGGCCCTACTCGGCGCCCTGGCGCTCGGCTCCATGCCCCTCTTCGTGCTCGAAGCGCGCCAGCTTACTTCGGACATGCCGCTAGTGGCCGGGCTGGCGCTGGCCATGGGCGGGCTGGGCCGCTACGCCTGGCCGCCCGCAGGCGTGCGCCGCTGGCGCGACCTGTTGGTGGCAGGTGTTGGCCTGATGGTCGGCCTGCTCTCGGGAGGGGCACTCTTGGGTGTGGCGCTGCCTTGCCTGGCGTTCACGGCCGCGATACTGGCTGGCTGGGGCCTGCGGCCGCGGCCAGCCGATGATCCTGCGGCCAGCAAGCTGAGCGCGCCTGGGCTGGGAACTGACCTGCCGGCTGGCTCTAGCCTGGGCGCCAGCTTGCGCTCACCCGGGGTACAGGGGGGCGTGGTGCTGCTGGTGGCTGCAGTTACCGGCCTGTTGCTTGTCGTGATCACTATGACCCGGGCCAACGTGGCCGGTCAGTACTCCCTGCTGCTCGGCGGGGTTCCGCGCAGCGGCGCTCCCAGCGCAACCTTCGACTACCTCATCCGTCAGCTTGGCTTCGGCCTATTCCCCTGGAGCGCGCTCGCCATCTTCGCGCTCGGCCGGCCGCTCATCCGCCTGGGCGGGGGCGACGAGCGGGATGGCGATCGCGTGGCGTTCGGCCAGCTCTACCTCCTCATCTTTGCGGCCTTTGGCTTTGCGCTTTCCACCGTTTTCGTTCTGATGAGCGGTGAAGCACGCTTCTGTGCGCTGGCGCCGGTAGCGCTGGCCATCGGTGCCTTGCTCGATGAGGCGCTGGAAGGCGACCGCGCCGAGCCCGTGCTCGGACTGCTGGTGGCAACCGGGACCATGGTTGTTGCGCGCGACCTGGTGCTGGGGCCCGAGGATTTGGTTTCCGTACACACCCTCAACAAGGTGCAGTGGCCGGCCAAACTCAAGCTGGGGTGGCTTTTCATCGGCACCGG
>PMJE01000529.1 GCA_003157315.1 Myxococcales bacterium
CCGCCCCTTCTCCAGGCGCTTGTAGCTCCATCCGAAATGCAGGCGAGTCGATTACAGCCGCGTGCCTTGTGCGGGTAACGCATCCGTTCCATCCGCTCAGCGGCAAACAGTTCCCATGCGTAGGTGAGCGGTACAACCGCTATGGAAAGCGTCTGCTGCTCCGCGTCGATGATATAGCCGTTCGCTCTGTCCCGCCACAGTGGACGGATCACGTTGCTCCCGATCCGGAGGTCGTCATGGGCGGGCATCGTGCGCTTTTCCGCTTTGCGGATTTGCTGGAACTCGCGCAACTGGTAGAAGAACTCGGCCGGCGGAAGTTTCATTAAGCCGTCCAGATAGGGTGTAAAGTGGATTCTGCCGCATGTGTAAATATAACTACGCCGCAGATGCGCGATATTGAGCCGTTGGCTTGTGCGCAAGTGATGCATATTAACAATGGGTTAGGAACCAGTTAAATGCTTGACTCCCATCTGGGAATGCGGCATAATTGCATATGCATTATAAGGGAGGTGATGTCCACGAAGATCAAAACGAGACCCGCGAAGGACAAGGCGCTCCTCGAAGAGGGCACGCTAAACCCAAGCCCTGGGAAGGTGCGCGATCCGAAGTTCCAGGAAAATGAATTCTTCGATCCGCGCGACCTGGTGCAGGTCAAGTACGAGATGCTTCGCCGGGTGTCCATCGAGAAAGCATCGGCGACCGAAGCCACCGAAGAATACGGCGTTTCGAGGCCGACCTACTACCAGACCAAATCCAGCTTCGACAAGGGCGGCCTCGCCGGGTTAGTACCCCGAAAGCGCGGTCCACACGGCCCCCATAAGCTACAGGGCGAGGCGCTGGCGTTTGTCCAGCAGCAGCTCGTCGCGGGCCAGCCCGTGCGAGCACGCGAGTTGGCGAAGCTGGTTCGGCAGAGATTCGACCTGGCCATACACCCCAGGACGATCGAGCGGGCAGTCGCTGGAAAAAAAACGTCGCGATGACGAGTGCAAGGAACAATTCGGCCGAGCCGTCCGCCGCTGTTACGCAATACGAGACTCTGCGCAGGGGCGCTCTCGGCAGCCCGCTACCGCTCGAGGCCCGCGCCGGGCTTATGCTCTTTCTCCATCGGGGCATGTGGGGCTGGGCGCAGGCGGTGACCCTCATGCGTACGTTCGAGCAGCCGGCCGGCTCCCGACCATCGAACTGGAAGGCGCCGGAGGAACACAGAACCGTAATTCACCTCTTTGCAGCCATGGCAATCCCAACCGCTATTTCCGGAGCAACCGCATGAATGAATCGCTTAAGGTTCAGCCTCACCATCTTCAGCGAAGCGCGTACCTGTACGTCCGGCAGTCCTCCATGCGCCAGGTCATTGAGAACGTCGAGAGCACGAAACGTCAATACGCGCTACGCCATCGCGCCACAGCATTGGGTTGGCGCGACGATCAGATTATCGTCATCGACAACGATCAGGGCGAGTCGGGCGCATCGGCCGCCTGGCGCGAAGGTTTTCAGCGCCTGGTCACCGATGTCGGCATGGGACACGCGGGCATGGTTATGGGGCTCGAGGTCTCGCGCCTGGCCCGGAACAACGCCGACTGGCATCGTCTGCTGGAAATCTGCGCGCTCGCCGACACACTGATCCTCGATGAGGACGGTGTCTACGACCCAGCGAGCTTCAATGACCGGCTGCTGCTCGGACTGAAAGGAACCATGAGCGAAGCCGAGCTTCACGTCCTCAAAGCCAGATTGCGTGGCGGGATTATCAACAAGGCGCAACGCGGCGAGTATCGTTGTCCTCTGCCCACAGGCCTGGTCTACGACGAAACTGGTAACGTCGTTCTCGACCCCGACGCACAAGTCCGGGAGGCGCTTGCCTATTTCTTCGAAACCTTCTCCCGCGTGGGTTCGGCAAGCCAGACTGTGAAAGTATTTCGGACCGAAGGCCTTGATTTCCCATCTCGCCTCTGCGGGGGCGAGGGGGCCGTCTTCCGGCCTCTGACCGCGTCGACGGCGATGCGCACATTGAGCAATCCACGATATGCGGGAGCCTACGCGTACGGACGCCGGCAATACCGGCGGGCCGGCGACGGCAGGAAGACGATCCAGAGAAAGCGCGAAGATAGCGATTGGGTGGCCTGCATTCCGCAGGCCCATCCCGGCTACATCAGCTGGGAGCGATTTCAGGAGAACCTCAGAATCCTCGTGGCCAACGGCCACGGCTACAACGTGGCGCGTGCGTCGCCGCCCCGCGAAGGAGCGGCGCTGCTGCAGGGACGCGCCGTCTGCGGCCGTTGCGGAAGGCACTTCCGTGTTCGGTATGCCGCGCGACGTGGAAAACAGGAAGCTTGGTATGTTTGCGATCGCGGGCACACGGCCCACGGCGAGCCGAACTGCCAGTCGATCGCGGGCGCGCCCGTTGACCGAGCCATCGGATCGCTAGTGACCGGGGAAATGACGCCTGCGGCCGTCGAACTGGCCTTGGAAATCAGACGGGAGATCGAGGCTCGATATGAAGAAGCTGATCAGCTTCGCTGCCGCGCCGTGGAGCGCGCCCAGATCGAAGCGGATCTCGCACAGCGCCGATTCATGCTGGTCGACCCGGGCAACCGTCTGGTTGCCGACACCCTGGAACGGGAATGGAACGACAAGCTGCGGGCATTGGCCGCGGCACGCGAGGAACGAACGCGGGCGCAACAGCGGGACGATGTCGTCCTCGACGCCGCGATCCGCCAGCGGTTGGCTGCCATGACGACGGATTTCCACAAGCTCTGGGATGATCCAGACACGGCCAACCGCGAACGCAAACGACTCCTCGCCTGCATCGTCGAAGACGCAACGCTCATTAAAATCCCGGCCGAAGGAATTACCAAGATCCACGTCCGGTTTAAGGGTGGCAGGACCGAGACGCTCACGACGCGAAATCCCAAATCATCTGCGCAGCAGATTAAGACGCAGACAGAGATCGTGGAACTGGTTGACCAACTACTCGACCACCACGTTTACTCTGAAATCGCCGCTATACTCAATCAGCGAGGGTTTCGCCCGGGCGGATCCGCGCGACCGGGCCGGGCGGCTGACCGCTTTTCGGCCAAGCAGGTAGCCTATCTCATGCACACCTACGGCCTTCGTTCGCGCTATGATCGACTTCGTCAGCGAGGAATGCTGAACAAAAAGGAAATGGCCGATAGCCTGGGCATTCACGAACAGACGGTGGACCGGTGGGCGAAATTCGGAATCGTCAGAGCACACCTCTACAACGACCACGGATGGCAACT
>PMJE01000304.1 GCA_003157315.1 Myxococcales bacterium
GGGATCGAGGGTTTGGCGAGGCCGAGCGCAGCGAGGGGTGGCAGGGCGAGTGGCAAGCGCCGAGTGCAAAGCTGAACCCTTTGAGGGTTCCCATCTCAAGAAAACTCAATTCCTCACCTTTCGCAGGCACCGTAGGGCGAGAACGCCCGGCCGGGCTCGCTCCTTGGGAAGGCTTGCAGTTCGGCCGGGGTGTAGGCGTCTGGGCTCCCGCAGGGAAGCTGACGCCGGACAAACTCCTCGATCATCTTCGCCGCCCGCCCGCCCTCTGGCGTGCCGTCCATCTCGCGCCAAAGCTCGAACAAGACTCGCCGACGCTCGCGTGCCGAGTAGCGAGAGTCACCCCACAGGTCGGCCAGCGCATCCGGAAGATGGTCCAACGACTTGCGCAAATCCTCCCGATGAGCTGCAACCGCCAACTTCATCCTGAACTCGAAGGTCGCTGCGAGAAAGTGCGCCTTTTCTATCCGATAGGGATCCTGGCCCAGGGCCCGCATGATTGCATCGTTGATGTCGAAGGTTCCGTCGATCCCCGCGACAACCACGCTGTCAGGTAGGGCGTAGCAGGGAAGGTTTGGCGGGCAGATTTCCCAAGGCAACTGTCTTTCGGCCAGGGAGGGAGGAAGTTGCGGTTGCGGCGCGACCGGTTGGGGACGCTTGGCCTTTTGGCCGAAGAGCAGCTCCTTCAGACTCCCGGTCTGGCTTCCTGGCGGCATTGGCTTGGGGATAAGCCCCACGTGATCGAAGAACGCTTTGCGGTTGTGAAAAGTGACCACCCCGTCGCGCGCGACCTTGGCCTCGAAGGTCCGCTCCTGGTAGGCGTAGCCATCTCCTGAGCGGCGAAGCTGGTACTCCTTTCCGGACGAGTTGGTCTCAGGCACGTGGGCCATGACCCAGATGGGCACTCCTGCATCGGGGTGTCCCGTCACTCTAGCGTCAACGCACAGCGTAGCGGAAATGATGAAAAGTACCAGGGCCACGGGCCTCATAATATGCCGGCCGGGCCCGAACTGCTCGTTACGGCTGCACTGATGCTCCCGGTACGCCCCTCTCCGTGTATCATGTTGGGTTGTGCGGACATCCTTTCCCTGGCTGGCGATTGATGCGGACTCTTGAAAACAGGATGGCAGGACGACTTTCATGCCCACCATCCCCGACCTAGCTGAGTATCTCGGCCAGCCCGACGGCCCGCTTGCAGCGGTGGTCGAGATGTTTCCGGACATGGTCTTCGTGGTTGACCGCGAGCAGCGCATCTTGCACATCAACACCCTGGCGGCGAGTTCTTTGGGCGGCAAGCCTGAGCAGTTCATCGGGCGCAAGCAGAACACGCTGTTCGCCCCCTCGTTGGGCACGCGGCACGGCGAGTTCATCGAGCGAGTCTTTCGCACGGGCGAGATTGTCGTGACCGAGACCCATCAGGAACTGCACGACACGCCAATCTGGATCGATGCACGTCTGGTTCCGCTCAAGGCGGCCAGCGGCGAGGTACGGGCCGTGGTCGGCATCATTCGCGACGTCAGCGCCAGCGTGCTAGCCCAGGAGGCACTGGCCGAACGCGAGGCGTACCTGCGCGCCATGCTGGACAATTTTCCCTTTCTGGTGTGGCTGAAGGACATCGGCGGGCGTTTTCTGGCCGTCAACCAGACCTTTGCGCTTTCCTGCGGCCGGGCGCGCGCTGGCGATGTGGTTGGGTTGACCGACTTCGACGTATGGCCGAAAGATCTGGCGCAGCGCTATGTCGACGACGACCGCAGCGTGATGGCCACCCGCCAACAGAAGGACGTCGAGGAGCCCATCTTCACCGAGGGCGCGCCCCGTTGGTTTGAAACCTTCAAGACGTCAGTTCTCGACCAGCGAGGCAACGTGCTCGGCACCACCGGCTTTTCGCGCGACATAACCGAGCGCCAGCGCCTAGATGAGCAATTGCGTGCCCAGCGCGAGCAGCTGCGCGCCCTGGCCGCCCACGTGGAATCCGTGCGTGAGGAAGAGCGCGTGCGCATCGCGCGCGAGATCCACGACGAGCTGGGCCAGGCGCTCACCTGCATGAGCATGGATCTCGCGTTTCTGGACAAGCAACTCCCCAAGGAAAACGCCCAGGCCGCCGCACGGGTGGCGGCCCTCGCTGCCCTGGTCAAGGACACGGTGAAGACCGTGCGCCGTATCTCCTCTGAACTGCGGCCCAGCATTTTGGACGATTTGGGCCTCGGCGCCGCGATGGAATGGCTCGCGCACGACTTTGCAACCCGCACCGGCATCGAGTGCGCGGTGTCGGTGCCTAGCAACGTCAGCATCGCGGCCGAGCGAGGCACCGTGGTATTCCGCATGTGCCAGGAGGCATTGACCAACGTGGCCCGCCACGCTGGGGCCAGCCACGTCAGCATCGATCTGATGTTCGACGACAAGGACTGCCTGACCTTCGAGGTGAGCGACAACGGCCGGGGCATTACTGAGGAGGAGGTCCACCGACCCGACTCACTCGGCCTGCTCGGCATGCGCGAGCGCGCAGCCCTGCTCGGCGGTGTGGCCGAGGTGAAGGGCACGCCCGGCCAGGGAACCACTGTCACGGTCCGGGTGCCGTTGACAGGCTCGCCGGTGGCCAAGCCGTAGTCTCCCTGGCAGAGCGCCGCCAACCCCATCGGCGGTTCATGCCCAAAGCCACGTCACTCACCAACGCGATGCTATCGCCGGTGGCCTGATCTTGGACGTTTCACATATCTGATAGTCTGGACAACCATCTGCTTGACGAGCCCGAAAGCGCGCTCTCGCCGCGGCGGCAACTGGAGTTGCGTGAACTCCTCCGCCAGGCAGCCAGCCGCGGCCACGCGCAGTTCATTGTGGCCACCCACTCGCCCATCCTGCTGTCCTTGCCTGGGGCTCGCATCCTCAGCTTCGATGGCACTTGTGTGCAGCCCATCGCATTTGAGGACACCGACCACCTCCGCCTCTACCGCGAGTTCTTCGCCAGCCTGGTCCGCTGAACCTGTTCTTGCTTGCAGACCGGCTCAGCGCTTGCGCAACTATTGCTCCGGCCTTGGGCTGGGCGCGGGCAGGATCGAGAGAAGCTGTTCGAGCTCCTGCAAGCTCGGTGGCCTGGAGAGGTGGTGCTCGAAGCCGGCCTGCGCGGCTCGCTGCAGGTCCTCGGGCAGTGTGTAGCCGCTCAGGGCTGCCAGGAAGATGCGCTTCAGCGATTCGTCTGCCTTGAAGGCGCGCGCGACCTCGAAGCCGTCCATTCCGGGCAGCCCGATATCACACAGCACGACGTCGGGCCGGAACTCGCGTGCCTTGGCAATTCCTTCCGGGCCGTTGTACGCCAGCTCGACCTCATGCTCGCCAAACGCCAGCACGCTGCGCAGGCTGTCGGCCGCCTCGATGTTGTCCTGGATTACCAGCACGCGCCGCTGGCTCTTCGCAGCGCTCTCGCCGCCAGCTTGCGCCGCGGCGACCTGCTCCATCGCCAGCGGAAGTTGGATGGTGAACTCCGCCCCCTGGCCCAGTCCCGCGCTTTGCGCCCTGACGTTGCCCCCGTGTAGATCGACCAGCCCCTTTGCCAGCGCCAGCCCTAGCCCCAGTCCGCCCTTGCTGAGGTCCGGGCTGGAATCCGCCTGACTGAAGGGCTGGAACAGACGAGAAAGCATCTCCGTCTCGATGCCCACGCCCGAGTCCACCACCTGGATCACTGCTAGTTTCTCCGCCCGCTCGGCGTGCACGGTGACCAAGGTTGCCCCACCNNAAAAGCCAGCGCCGATCCTCTATCGCGTTCCGCACCAGTTGGTTGAGCTCCAGCCGCTCGCACTGAAGTCTGATCTGATTTCGCGTGATCCGGATCACGTCAAGAAAGTCGTCGACCAGCCGGGCGAGCTGATCGATCTGTCTCTCAATGACAGTCTGGGCTCGCTGCGCTTGCTCAGCTTCCGAGGTTGTACGGGCTAGGACGTACAGGCTGTTCTTGATGGGAGCCAGCGGATTCCTCAGCTCTTGCGAAAGCAAAGCCAAGACCTGATGCTTGCGCTCATCGGCCTCGGTGAGCTGGAGGTTGGTCGCGCGTAGCGCTGCTTCGGCCTGCTTGGCTTCTGTGATAGCGGCGGCGGCCTCGGTCCTTGCCTTTTCGCTGCCCGACTCGAGTTCGGCGACGCGCGCCTCAAGCTCGCGGATGCGCGCGTCCTTTTCATCCCCCTGAGCAGCCTTGCTTGCCCCGCGTTTTGCGCGCTTGGAGCGAGGAACGCTCATGCAGCCTCCTGGGCCAACCGCCGCGCGAACGCCCGCAGGCGTCCGCGAGTCTTCGACT
>PMJE01000057.1 GCA_003157315.1 Myxococcales bacterium
TGCAACACTCTACGGACTTCCGTCATCCAATGGCTGGCTGACACCCAATCGGAGGCGATTGCCATGAGAAATCGGATCACGTCGATATCTGCCGCTATTGCGTTACTTGTTGTCGCAGGTTGCGGGCACAGTACGCCAGTCACAGCGGTAGGTCCGTCTTTGTCCAATCAAGGCGTGCAAGTCGGCATCACGCACGTTAGCTGTTCCACGGACCGAGACGAAGATCCCATCTCTGAAACCGCCGCCCAGGACNNGTTAGGCTGTGGATCAACAACCAATCGGGAAAGGTCGCCAGGTTTGCTGAAAAGCGCATGCGTCTGGTGGATTCTGCGGTTCCGGCGGGACTCGCTCTGACGCCCGCCGATCCCCAGGTCGTCTTCCTTCTTCCCGGCGAGACAAAGGATCTTCAGGTCAGATTCACGACAAGCGCCGACCTCAACTGCCGCCATCGTTTCGAACTCGTGTTGGCTGACACTGTCCGACTCAGCGCGCCTCCGATCGATTTTACTCAAATCAGCATTTCCGGGGCTCACTGAGCGCCCTGGACCTCGCCGCCGCCTTCCTCGCGACGGCCCGCGCGCAAATCGGCGCGTTCGGCGCTTGCACGGCCGTCGCGGTCCGCCTGCCGCCGCTGCGCTCGTGCACCATCGCTTGATCGCCAGGCCAGTTTTGCAACCTGTCCCATCGCCCAGCTTGGCTTCTTGCGCGTCAGCTTGAGCCCTGTTTACCGGGCCGTGCCTGGCGACGCACTTGCTGCGCTCGATGATCTGACATCGCGCGAACGCCTCGCACACCGGTACGAAGCGAAGTAGACCCACCCCTCAAAGACTCATCGGTGCTCGCACCCAGTACATACAAGGAGCCGCACTTTGAACGTACCTACTCCGGTCGCATGAAGAAGCGGCGCNNATCGTGGGCATCTGTAGCGGATCTCACGAGAAAAAGGTCAACCTGGTGAGGTCTTTCCTGGTGAGGTCTTTCCTTACTTGATCGCGGCCATGCGCGCGAAGCGCGGGCTGGTGCACACGCCGCGATCGCCCACAAAGGTCATGGTGCCGGCCGTGGCATCGACCTTGAACACGGCGATGGTGTTGGAGGTCTGGTTGCCGACCACGAGCAGGGTCCCCTCCTTGCTCAGGCTGAACTGCCGCGGGGTCACGCCGTGCGAGCCATCTTGCTCGATGAGGGTCAATGCACCGGTGGTGGCATCGATGCGATAGGAGACCAGCGAGCCCTCGGCCACGCTGTCGAGACGCATGGACACGATGAGCAGGTTGCCCGAGGGCGCGATCTTGATCTCGGCGCCGTTCTTGACACCGGTGTAGCCCGTGGGCAAGGGTACGTCGAAGGTTGCGGTGGAGGTCACGGTGCCGGCTGTCTGGTCGACCGTGAAGAAATCGATACTGCCCGCGGCCGAGCTGGCGCCGCCGGCGGTCTCGTTGATCGAGTAGAGCCACTTGCCGTTGCTGTGCAGGGCGAGGTGGCGGGGGCCCGAGCTGGCGTTGGGCAGGGTGGTGCTGGCGGTCGCGGTGATGGCGCCGGTGCTGGCATTGAAGCCGTAGATCTCGATCAGGTTCGAGCCGAGATAGGGCACCAGCATGAACTTGTTGTTGAGCGTGAAGACCGCGTTGTGGGCGTTGTTGCCGGCGGTGTGCCATGCGACCAGCGAATGGATGCTCTCATCGCTGTTCATGTCATAGACGTACACGTAGCCCGAGTAGTAGTTGGGCACGGCCACGAAGTGTGCGCTCCGGTCGAAGGTCAGGGTCTGCGGGCCGGCGTTGGTCGGCGGCGCGCCGGCGTCGATGGCGCCACTGTCGATGGCGCCGGCGTCGATGGCGCCACCGTCAATAGCGCCGCCGTCGGCCCCACCGCCGGATCCCGGCGGGGAATAGGGCACCGCGACCGGCGAGCCCACGAGCGTCAGGGCGCCCGAGGTCGGGTTGCGCGTGAAGGTCGACACCTTCGCCTCGCTGCCGATCACGTGCGCGATGTACATGTGATCCTCGGTATCGTTGAATTCCGTGTTCGAGATGGCGCCACCCGCCGTGAAGTTGGCCAGCAGGGCCAGGGCGCCGGTCAGACCGTCGAGGCCGAAGACCTGGATGGTGCCGGTCGAGTCGGCGCAGCCGACGTAGAGATGCATGGTCGCGGCCACCGAGCCGTCGATGCCGGCCATGTCGATGGCGCCGTCGATACCGCCGTCGACGCCGCCGGTGCCCATCGGCACGTCGAGGGCCACGTCGATGGCCGAAGTTCCGCCCGCGCCGCCAATGCCGCCCGCGCCACCCGTGGCCGCAACGTCGGGTGCGGCGTCCGGTTGCGTGGTCACGCCGCCGCTGCCGCCGCTGCCGCCGGTCGCCTCGCCGCCGGATCCTGCCGCGGCATCATTGCGACCGCCGGTGCCGCCCCCGCCTCCACCACCACTATCGCCACAACCTGTGAGTCCGATTGCGGCGCCCAATAGCAATGCAGTCAACAACCCGATTGAGGAACGAAACTGGATGGCAACCATGGCACTCTCCTCTGCTCGCAAGACGTCATTGAAGTTCCGCAGCGGGCCAACCCAATCACGCTTGGGGGACCGAGTCAACAGCAACGTTTCTGGTCGATAGCGCTCCACCCGGTAGCGCGGATAGCGCCCCACCCAGGTTGCCATTGCGGGTGCAGCGCTGGGTGCGGCGGGGTCTCGTCGCAGTCCACCGTGAACGCTACGGTCGCCACGACAAGCAAGCCGGCCGGAAACCTTCCGGGCAGGCGCCGGTATGAGCAGAAGGACGTCGATGGCAAGACTATCGAATGATCGTGCTACCGGTTGGCAAGCGTCCGGAAACCGTTGCCCGCCAGCAGCCGCTCGTCGGCAGTAGCCAGCACCAAGTCGTAGACAGCGGCGGTCGCGGCGAGAAAGCGGTCGGCTGGATCTTCGTGCCCGACCTTGATGGTCCGGCTGGTCAGAGCGACCTCGTGATTGAGCGGCGCCTCGTGCATGGGCGCTTCGGCCAAGGCAGCGGCGATCCAATCCGCGGGATTCTCGGCGATAGCAAGCCGCTTCTTCCCGACCAACACCAGGAATTCCCAAAGGCTGATGGGCGACAACCAGAGTTCGTTCGCCGGATCCAGGATGTGCTGGGTCAGATGCTGGCCGATGCGGCCAGCATCGAGATGGCTCCAGATCCAGACATGCGTATCGAGGAGGATCTTCACTTGCGCACTTCCCAGTCGACCAAATCGTCCGTGGGACCGACAATGTCGCCCAGGATCTTTCCGGTATGGCGCCGAGCCCCCAGCCAGTTGCGCGGGGCAGGCGCGGGGGTGGGGGGACAGATCTCGGCGATGGGCTTGCCGAAACGGGTCACCTGCAAGCGGCGTCCTGTCTTCCTCACCCGTTCCAAGGTGGCCAGACAGGTGGCCTTGAACTTCGAGATCGCCATGGAGTCCATA
>PMJE01000035.1 GCA_003157315.1 Myxococcales bacterium
GAAGGCTCCGTGCGCATCAAGCAGTTCTCCGAAGCGCGGTCTCCGGGCGCCGTATGACCGTCCGGTCGGCAGCCGCATAGATCCCGTGCCGGTCACGGAAATCGGCGCCGGCAAGTCGCCCTCGAACCAGGCCCCCTGTCTTCGAGCGTGATGGTGTACTTGAGGACCTTCTTCGGCGGCGGCGAGTCGACGTCGTCCTTCTTGTGCGCGACGATCTCGACCACCTTGGCGCTGTTCGCCCGAAGGCGCCGGCCATATGCGAACCGCGGGCGGCAATCCGGCCCGGCTATCCGCGCCTCCTATTTCGCCACTCCGAGCGCGGCCCTGACCTTGCCGACGTAGTCGTCGATCAGCGCCTGCGCGGGGTCGGGCGAGGTGAGCATGTGGGTCACACTCACGCTGATCAGCTTGCCGCCCGAGGCGCCGATCCAGGTGCCGTTGAACGTAACGAGGTTGCTCTGCGCGCAACCCACCGCGCGGCCGGTGATCTTGCGCCACGTGAGCAAGCCGCCCAGGTAGAGTTTCTTGCCGGCGGGCGCGTCGCCCTGGCCCAGCAGCCCGGCCGGGTCCTCGGGGCCTTTGGCCATCAAATCCACGAACGCTGCGGCGCCATCCATATTCTCCCAGCCATATTGCAGGTGGATGCTCGCATCCCCCGCACAGCCCGGCCACTTGTCGTTGACCTTGGTGGCGGTGATCTGTTCGCCGGTGTGCGAGGACTTGAGCATGTCGCCCATGGGATCCTGCTCAAGCTTGTAGCCGGTGGGCGGCGGCGGCAGCGCCGCGGCCAGAGATAGCGAGGCGGCCCAAGCCGCGCCGAGCGTCAAAAGGACAATTGTCTTCATCGCTTTCGTTCTCCTTTGGGCCGGCCTCGGCCGGCCTGCAGTGTCACAAACTCCATGCGCCGGTTCTGTGAACCTTCATCGTCAAAATCACAGTCGGACCGTCGTCGGCGAACAGGGGCGCCGTCAGTAGTATCAGAGCTATCAAAAAAGATATTCCGATCCCCATAGCTCACTACTATACGCCTCCCGGATCAAGGGCGCCAGCGCTTCGCCACGCCGACGCGGCCATCTACCAGGCGTGCCGCGTACGCTTCCGGCCCATCATGATGACCACCATGCCGGCGCTCGTGGGCACCGTGCCCATCGCTCCCGGCATCGGCGCCGTTGAGGACCATGCGTTCGGTCTTCAGCCTGCCGAGCGGTACGTGAACAGGGATTTCATGCGAGGAAGTGGCGGGATCTTTGCCGATGCCGCACCCCTTCCAATCGTCCTCGGATGGGCCTACTTAGTGGCGANNTCGACCAGTTCGACGCGCCGGTTCCTGGCCCTTCCGTCGTCGGTCTTGTTGGAGGCCACGGGCGCCCAGGGTCCGGCGCCGAAGGCCACCAGGCGCGCGGCGGCGATGCCGTGCCTGGAGACCAGATCGGTGATGACCGACTGAGCGCGCGCCTGGGAAAGCTTCAAGTTGGCGGTGGCGTCGCCAACCATGTCGGTGTGCCCGACGATTCCAACCTTCAGCGCGGGGTTGTTGGTGAGCAGCTTGGCGATCTCGTCGATGGCCGGACCGGACTCCGGCTTGATGTCACTCTTGGCGGTGTCGAAGAAGATGCCGGGCACCTCGACGTGGCCCGAGTCGGCGAGGCCGCCCTTGAGCGCGTCGGCGTTGGCCACCACGTCCTGCTGCATCTTCTGCACCTCGACAATGAGCAGGGTGTACATTGTGCCTATGGGATTAAGTTCAATCCAGGTGTCGGTGCCGTTCTTGGAGATCAGAAATGTCGAATCGTAGTCGTTGCCGGGCCCCNNCCGCTCCACGGCGTTCTGGTAGTTGCGGGCGATCTGGAGCTTGCTGGGAGGCGTCGCTGCGGCCGCCGAGGTGATGTCGTACCGCCAATACGTCTGGTGGCCCTCAGCGTGTTGTTTCCCAACCGCTTTCGGCGTTTGGACCAGGAACTCGTGAGCGTCGAACTGCACGTCCTTGTATCCCGAGATGTAGAAGCCCGGCATGCGGGTGAGCAACCTCGGGTCCTTGGATCCCGGTATGTCCTTTTCCTGCGCTGCGCACGGCAGCGCCACCACCACCAACATCGCGGCTGCGAGAGCCGAAATCATAAGTCTCATTTCAAGTCACTCCTAANNATGAAAGATTCGCTGTTGCGGGCGCGGCGGCCAGCCTGAAAGGCACGCCTTGGTATTGCGCGACCGAGACGCACGTCACTCACATATTAACGCGGAAATGCGCCAGACCTTCCCTCAGAGTCCGGCCGAATTTTAGCTCCGGCTGGACCAGCGGCGCCAGGGGTGCACCACCGGACAGACGACAACGAGGTCAGTTGGCCAAAAGCGTTAGGGGAAAAGTGGTGATTTGGGAGGCCTGACATAGTCTCCTTTGCCGTATCACCCGTTCCGCCGAAGTGGCCGCCGCATTGACCGCGCGGTCACTCCCGGTAAACGCCGTTCACGGCATGGGGCAGGCGCGAAAGCAGATGCACCAATGGCGTGGCTGATGCGCAAGCGGCCGGCGCGGCGCACTTGAAGCTTGCACGAGCGGGCAAAACCCCCCTTGATCGCTATATTCATGCTAAGCTATATTCATAATTTGGAATGTTACCGG
>PMJE01000112.1:0-5670 GCA_003157315.1 Myxococcales bacterium
CGTCCTCGTTCAAGGTTGCCGCGCACACTAGCGGATTCCGCGGGTTATGACCAGGTGCGGACGATGACCCTAGTCCCGCGATAGCCGCAGAAGGTCGTGGTCGTAAACGTGGCCGGAGTGATCACCGTCGGCTACGGCCACGGGAGCAGGCGGTCTTTATCGCCTGCTCCGGGACTACGGCTTGGCAACCTTCTTCATCACTGTGCCGCGGAGGTAGTTCGCCCAGTAGACGCTCGTCGTATCGACGGCGATCCCGTTGGCATTCTGCTGTCCGGTCGCGAGTGTTGCGATCGTACCGCCACCAAGTGGTACCGTCATCACGGTGCCAGGGCAGCCCCCGTTGCAGGAGTTGATCCAGTAGACATTCATCCCGTCCACGGCAATCCCGAACGGGTAGCTTTGTCCCGAGGCGAGCGTCGTGGCGCTTCCACCCCCGACGGGCACCTTCATCACCGTGCCGCCGCCCGTGTTCGTCCAGTACAAGCTCCCTTCGGCCACCGCGACGAATGCGGGGAGATTCTGCCCGGATGCGAGCGTGACCAGCGAGCCGCCGCCAATGGGCACCGTCATCACTGTGCCGCCTTCGTTCACCCAGTAGACGCTAGTCGCGTCCACGGCGATGCCAGCGGATCTGTTCTGCCCGGAGGCGAGCGTGATCGGCGAGTCGCCACCAATGGAAATCTCCATGACTGTGCCCGCAGATAGTGTTGTCCAGTAGACGTTCGTCCCGTCCAGGGCAATGCCATAGGCGGGGGGCGGCCCCGAAGCGAGCGTAGTAGGCGAACCTCCGCCAATTGGCACCTTCATGACGGTGCCGTCGCCCCAGTTGGTCCAGTAGACGTTTGTCGTGTCCACTGCGATGCCTCCGTTCCCAGGCGCACTTTGCCCGGACGCGAGCGTGACGAGTGGTCCACCGCCAATGGGCACCTTCAGGACTGCCCCGGCCCCACTGGCCCCCCAGTAGACGTTGGTAGCATCAACAGCCACGAACCTGGGGGAGGCTTGCCCTGGTGCGAGGACTACCGGCTGGCAGACGCCTGCGGAGCAGGCGCCCCCTTGGCAGTTGTGGCCGCACCTGCCGCAGTTCAAAGGGTCGCTCGTGGTATCGACACAGCCGCCCGCGCAGCACAATTGTGGGGGCGCGCAGGTGGATCCGTCGTTGCACCCCCCCTCCGGCGCGAGATCCGCAGCCGCGTCCGGCGTCACCGATGGCGGGACATCCGCCCCGACGTCGACAGCAGCGTCCGGTGTCACTGATAGCGGGACGTCCCCAGCGATGACAGCGTCCGGCGTCACTGATGGCGGAACGTCCACACCGATGCTGACAGGAGCGTCCGACGTAACTACTGAGGTAGCGTCCGGGCCGGCGGCATCCGGTGGCCGGACGTCCAGGCTCACACCGGGACCATCCGGCAGCTTGACGTCCTGGCTGGCACGGGGACCATCAATTGTCGCTGGCGGGGCGTCCAGGCTGGGAGCGGGACCATCCGGTATCATTGTCTGGACGTCCGTGCTGACAGCGGGGCCATCCGGTGTCCATGGCGGGGCGTCCGGAACGGCAGCGGGGCCATCCAGCGTCCGTGGCGGGGCGTCCTGGACTACACTGGGAGCATCTGCTTTGCGGGCGTCCCAGACGCCGCTGTCCAATCGGGTGGTAGTGCCCGTGCTAGTGCTGGTCTTGGTGCTGGTCGTGCCTTCCGGCGGAAACGGGGGCAGGCTGCACGCGGCAGCGGACGCGATGACTGCAATGCCAAGCAGCCACGCTTGTGTGCTCCATGCAAACAAGAAGACAAATCGCCTCGTCAAATGGGCCATGCGAACCGCTTTTGCAGAATCTATGCCTGGCCTTGGAAAAGCACAAACGGCCGTTCCCCAGCGCGGCCGGCCCGACGTAGATCGCCAGAAAAGCACGCCGGCTTGAGCACTTCGACGGCATCCAGAGACACAGCCGCCGTGGCCGCGATCCCACGCCGCACATGCGCAAAGGTGTCCACCCCTGTCCGGGTGGACACCACCCGGACACATCTTCGTGGGACCACGCGGCGAAGCGCAGGAGAGAAAGTTCTTGCGCAATTCGCGATTCGCGAATACAGTATGAAGCATGGCGCTCCGGCCTCAGGACATTTTGGTGGTGCTCAAGCTCGCGATTCAGGGCGAGATCACCTGGACCTACAGCGCACTTGCCCACGACCTGGGCATGAGCCCATCCGAGGTGCACGCCGCCGCCCGGCGCGCGACGCATGCTGGCCTGCTCGACCCGGACGGCCGCCGTGTCAATCGCAAGGCCCTGCTTGAGTTTCTCATCCACGGCCTGCGCTACGTGTTCGCCCCGGAGCGTGGCGGGCTCACGCGTGGCTTTGTCACTGCGTACGCTGCACCGCCGCTGGCCAGCCGCATTGCCCAGGGCAATGACCCGCCGCCAGTCTGGCCCGACCCAGATGGCCCGGTACGCGGCGAGACTTTCAGGCCGCTCTACCGATCGGCGCCCAGGGCCGCCCAGCGCGACCTCAAGCTGTACGAGTGCCTTGCCCTGGTCGATGCCATCCGCGGCGGCCGCGCGCGCGAGCGCAAGCTGGCCGAAGAGTGCCTCCGTTCCACCCTGGGCGCCTCATGAAGCTTGCGATCCACCATCGCGCGAATGGAGAAGATGGCCACACCACGCTAGGCCCACGCTTTCGCGGAATCGCCGCGCGGGCAAGCCCAGCATTTTGCGCGTGACCTTTCCCCGGAATGTGGCTACACTGGTAGTCACAAATTGTACAAGATCCGGTTTGCTGAAGAAGCCCTTGCTGAGCTGCGCGCTCTGCGCGCGTATGACCGTCAACGTGTCTATGATGCAATCCGGGACAGGCTGACCCATGCGCCCACTACACCGACCACGAATCTCGCTCTCCTCGAACCGCGCTCGCCCAAGCTCACGGTCTACGGCCCGCTGTGGCGTTTGCGCGTCGGGGATCTGCGCGTCTACTATCGCGTGTTCGAGGAAGCAGTTCTGGTGCTGGTGCTAAAGGTGGCTCGCAAGGGACGCAAGACCACGGAGGAATTGTTGTGAGAATGATCAATCTGCGCAAGGCCAAGTCGGAGCTGAGCAGCGTGATACGGGAAGCCCAAAGTGACAGCGTGTGCGTGACCGTGCATGGAAAGCCGGTTGTGGTTCTCACCGGCGTGGCGGGTCAGGAGATCGAGGACATCCTGCTTTCCTGGGATCGCAGGTTCTGGCGGGAAATCGACAAGCGCACGGCCGGCGCTCTGTCCCGTTCCGTCAGCCTAACCGATGTCGCCAAGGAACTCCGCCTGGGCCAGCCGCATGCCAAGCGGGCGCGTTCGAGCCGCGGCCACAACTGAAAGACCTCTGCACCCGTTGTGATTCGCCCATATGCCAACCGCAGGCTCGGTTTCCTGACGGTGGCGATGATCGCGAATGTTCCAGACACACCCCGATTCCGGGAGGCTGCTACAATCATCCCATGGCGCAGTTGCCGACAGCAGCGCAGGTCCAGGCGCGTTTGCGGGACAGCTTCGCCCTCGACCAACTATGGGGGCTCACCATGGGTCTGCCCGATGGAGATACGAAGGAAGCAGCTTTGCGCCAACTCGCCGACCTGCTCGAAAAGGAACGCGTGCGCTACGCGGTGATCGGCGGCATCGCTGTGCAGCTCTACACCGAGGAGCCTCGTACGACGCGAGACATCGACGTTGCTCTCGCCAGCTATGAGGACCTGCCGAGGCTTGCGCTTGAGCGGGCTGGCTTCGAGCACGAGGGCCGGTTCGATCACTCCGACAACTGGCGGGCGCCTGGGTCGGCGCCCCGCAAGCAGCGCACCGCAATTCAGTTCATGGCCGACCAGCTCACCCCGGGTTCGGTCGAGCGCGCCCAGACCTTCGACCTGCCCGGCATGCGGCTTCGGGTGGCGAAGCTACCAGACTTGGTTCTGCTCAAGCTCGAAGCCGCCGAGGAGCCGCGCCGCCGCCCGAGCAAACGCCGTTCGGATGCGGCCGACGTTTCTCGCCTGCTGGAAGAGCACCCTGAGCTGGAGCAGGAACTGCCCGGCGTGCGCGAGCGCCTGGCCCATGTCGACGACATGATCCGGGGCAAGTAGAGCCCAGCCCCATGCCGCGCAGCCGTCGACAAATCACAGCGCGTTGCGTTTCCCAGGTCGGCTCAACTGGACTATCTGGCACCTTCGCCGTTTAATCGAAGGCCATGGCCTCGCGGGCAGCTCAGTCGACGGTCCCTTCGCAGCAGACCACTGCTGCGCGGATCGGAGCGACCGTGCTGGCCATCCGCTGGGTGTTTCCCTCCCCGCGCGGGCAGCTTTCGTTGCTGCAAGCCCAGCGGCTGCTGCTTGGTCGCGACGAGGACTGCCAGATCCAGCTGCCTGGCACNNGTGAACGGCGAGCAGGTGCGCGAGGCGCCCCTTGCCGCGGGACGGGTTTTGCGCCTGGGCGATTGGATCGGCGTCGTGCTGGAAGTCGCGGTTGACCAGGCGGAGCCCGAGCCGGTCTTCGATTTGCTGGCGCCCGGCCTGGCTGGCGGTCCGGCGTTGCGGCCGGCGCTCGACCAAATCAGGCGCGCGTCGGCGAGCACGCTGCCCATCGTCTTGCTGGGCGAGACCGGAACCGGCAAGGAGGGTTTCGCGCGGACGATCCACGCTTGGAGCGGCCGCAACGGTCCATTGGTGGCGGTCAACTGTGCCGCCTTGGTTCCTTCACTGGCCGAGGCCGAGCTGTTCGGTTATCGCAAGGGCGCGTTTACCGGCGCCGAGCGGGCCAGCCCGGGCCACTTCCGTGCTGCCCAGGGTGGCACGCTGCTGCTCGACGAGATCGCCGACCTGCCCGAGCCGATCCAGGCCAAGCTGTTGCGCGCCCTGGAGCAGCACGAGGTCATGCCACTCGGCGAGTCGGCCGCGGTGAAGGTCGACGTTCGCATTGTCGCGGCCACGCAGGTCCCGCTCGACCAGGAAGTCGCCCAGCGTCGCTTTCGCGCAGATCTGTGCGCACGCCTCGACGGTTTGACAGTTCGCCTGCCTTCCCTGCGCGAGCGCAAGCAGGAGATCGCGTATCTATTCCTGCACCTTCTGCGCGAGCACTCGGGCGGCAACCCGCCCAGGGTCGAGCCTCGCCTGGTCGAGCAACTGCTGCTCTACGACTGGCCCTTCAATGTGCGCGAGCTGGATTTGCTGGCGCGCCGATTGCTGGTCTTGCACGGCAGCGAGGGAAGCCTGCGCCGTTCGCACCTGCCGGACCACATGTTGCGTGGAACGGGCTCCAGGCTGCGCATTCCTACCCCTGTGTACCCGTCGCCCGGCACCACGCCCGCAGTGGGCACGCCGGTTTTTCCCGCAGGAGAGGACCCGCGCGATCGTCGTGAGCGTGAGCTGGCGGCGCTGCGGGCGGCGTTGCGTGATCACGGTGGCAATGTGGCGCACGCCGCTGCAGCGGCGGGAATATCGCGCCAGCGCGCCTATAGATTAATGGCATCCATGGGCGCCGCGGATCTGCGCGTTCAGGGCGACGAGGTCACGCCCGGCGTGGAGAAGCTGCCATGACAGAGCCGTACGGCTCGACTGGCCCGCGCGCAGGCAAGATAGTCGGGGGAAAGTACCGACTGAGCCGGCGGCTGGGCGAGGGCGGAATGGGCGAGGTGTACGAGGCCCAACACACAGTCAT
>PMJE01000112.1:5748-6165 GCA_003157315.1 Myxococcales bacterium
ATCATCCAGGCGTGTCGCGGGCTGACCGCCGCGCACGCGCGCGGGATCGTGCATCGCGACCTCAAGCCGGAGAACTTGTTCATCTGCCGCCGCAACGATGGCGGCGATTTGGTCAAGGTGGTCGACTTCGGAATTGCGAAATTGCGCACCAAGGTCACTGTCACCCAGTCGGGCGTCACCATGGGCACGCCCTGCTACATGTCGATGGAGCAGGCCAAGGGAGCCAAGGAGGTCGATCAACGCACCGACATCTACGCACTCGGGGTGATCCTGTACGAGATGCTCACCGCCACACGACCCTATCCCGGCGAGAACTACAACGAGGTCTTGTACAATCTATTTACCACTGAGCCGGTACCAGTGGATACGCTGCGGCCGGGGATGCCGGCAGGGCTTAGAACCTATTTCAGTAGGGCG
>PMJE01000249.1 GCA_003157315.1 Myxococcales bacterium
CAGCCACCGCCCCGACGCAGAGGACCAGCACCACCACCGCGAGTCGCCTGAACGGGGCGCCGTGCCGTCGCGTGGTGCGGGTTGCGGCCAGATACTGCCCAGGATCGAGCCACGGCCCGAACAGGCTGTCGCCGTACAGCCGGGCCAGTTGGCGGTCCAAACCGGATTCCCGGTGCTCGCCCGTGCCCGCCGCTGAGTGCAGGCCGCCCGCCTGGGCGTCGTCCGGGCGCGCGTTACGGTTCGGCGGGCTTGGGGAAGAAGGCCCGCGCGTGGTCACCATGGATTGCTCCCATGGCAACCGCTGGCGGTATCGGCGCAGGTCATGGTCGCCGGATCCCAGCTGCCGGCTTCCATGCTGACATCGACTTCACCGTCTACGTGAAGATCCTGGTGGATGATGATCAAGTCGGCAGAGACCACCCGGGTGTGGCAGGTGTCGCATGTGTACGCGTCATGCAACGGGTGCGAGCCGCCCAGATCCGCCGGCAAGATGCCGTGGCATGAATCGCACTTGGTTTGCGAGCCATCGACCTTGGTCCAAAGTGGAGCCGCTGGGGTGAAAGTGCCGGGCAGGGTCAGAGTGGCGCCGTGACAATAGGTATTCGTGCAGGTTTCGCTCGCGCGGTTCCAGACTGGACTGGCGCCTCCGGTTTGCGCCAGTGGGCCGAACAACATCACGGTCGGACCTGAAAGTGGATCGGGATGGTCGTCACCGTTCATCGAGGTGGGCAAGGGGTGGCATTCAGTACAGGCGACAGGCGCGGAAATTGATCCCCCTGTCATGTGCGACTGATGGGCGCCCACGCCGATATCGCTCGTGCTGGTCGCTCCGTCGAGTGCCCGCGGGGGAGCCGCATTGTCGGGACTGCCATGGCACGATGAACAATCAAACTCGGCGGGAAGACCATCGGAGAGTGGACTGCGCTGACAGCCCAACCCGCAAGACAGCAGGACCCCGGCGAGAAGCAAGCGGTGGGGGGAACGTCCCATCACAGATCCTCCCGAAGCGAGAAGAACGCCGAGTGGATGTACCGATCGACGATCTCCAAAGTGTAGCGAGCGCGCACCTCCAGCCAAGGCAGAACGCGAACCCCCGCACTGGCGTAGACCGTGCGGGCATCCTGCAGCTCCTCAACGTCACGGTAGTAGTTGACCTTCCAGCGCTGGTAGTAGGTGCCGGCTTCGACTTTGACTCTGCGGGTGGAGTAGCCAGCCGATCCGCCGAGAGCCAGGAACGAGTCGTTGGTTAGCGACCAGGGCACGTAGTTCCATTCCAGAATGCCGACGGCGAAGAGACCTTTGACTGCCAGATCGTTGAGTTCGGTCTGGAAATAGACGCCGCCAAAATTGCGGTTGAACGGGCTCTCCACACCGCTTAAGAGTTGGCGCATGCGCCATCCCGCGCGCAGATTCAAAGTGGTGGTTTGGCCCAACCCAATCTCCTTCCAGACCTCCAAACGGGTGCGCAGATTGGGCAAGCTGGGGCCGAGCAACGAAAAGAATGGGTTCTCGTTCTCGCTGATCTCGCCCAAAGTCCGGAGCTGGGCGTTCACTTGAGCATCGACCCCAAGGGCGATAGAGGAAAACACCAGGCGCAGCGCCCCGCCGGCGTGGGATGCACTCCGGTCGAGACCACGCACGAAAAGCTTGGCCCAGCTTTCTTCACGCCGCATCGACAGGGTCAGACCATAGGAATGGGCATAGACCCAGACCCTTTCCTGCTGGTCCTGGGCAAGAATGCTGTCGTGCTCGAAGCGCGAGTCGAACTCCAGACGAAGGTTCTGGCTCGGCCGATACCCCGCGCCCACGCAAGTCACCCAGTTCTCGAACAGCCCCGGCTGGCTCTCGAAGAAGTGGATAGTTCGCCCGGCGTAGCCAAACAGCGAAAGCCGGCGCTCCCACAAGCGCAGGTCGAGCGACGCTCCGTCAAAGGTTATCGGCAATCCATGCTCACTCGCCTGCCGGCCGAGGCGCAGGTATTCCAGCGGAAGGCTGTGCCGCCATTCAGCCGAAAGCGCGTAAACCACAAAGAGGGGCTGGCGGTAGTCGGATGTCTCGCCAAACACGTCGGGCTGGCCTTGCGGCACATGCCCATCGACGTCGTACCAGAGCGCCGCTGAGATCTGGCCCTGCAGATGATCGTGATAGCCCCTGCCCTGTCCATCAAGAGTCAGGCGAAGATCTTGATCGGTCTCTCCGGCAACCGGCGCGCCCAACGTACCCGACGAACCGTCCAACCCCGACCCCGCGGTTCGCACTCGATATTCCTGCACCAGCGACAGCTCGCCTGACCATGCGCGCTCGGGCTCGACCGCTGGCTGCACCGTCGCCGCGCTGGACTCCGGTCCGGCAACACTCGCGAGAAGGGTCAACGGCCACAGGACCAAGGGATGACTCGAACGGGAGCGTCAGTTTTGCGTCTGTGCTGCCGGCGGGCCCGCCTCGATCAGGAACGCGAACCGAGGCGGATGGGCGGCCAAGATGGTCTGTTCGCGCAGCGGGTGGGCGTGGTGAAACATGAAGAACAACTCCGGCCTAGGGTGCTGAAGCTAAGGTCTGTGGGAGAGCCGATCCCGTTTCCCCTCCGCAAAAGGAGGCGGCCGAACGCACCACCGCTCTCGGCGCAGCTTCGTATTGTTGGCGGCCGGTAGTCAAGCCGGGTGAACAAGCTGTGGATGCGTAGCTGACGGAATCCTGGAGTGCTGCAGACGCACGGCCTCCCCCATTCCATCATCCCTGTCCACCGGTGGTCCGTCGGAGACACGGCCCGCAGAACATCCAAACGCTCTATCGCCAGGGTCAGGTCCTCCTGACGCTGAACGCTACGGCTACGACGAGGCGTTTGCTCGACCATCCCAGGGCAGCCGCAAATCTTGGCCGAAGGCGAGGCCCTACTCTGGCGGCGCCTGCTCAACGGGAGATGACCAGGGCGCGTGAGCGAGCCCTGGTCACGTGGTGTCAGACAGCTAGAACCTGATCGTCACCTCGAGCGTTCCTTCGGGCGCGGCTTTTGCGACAGTAGCCGAGGATTCGCCGGTGAGCTTGTTGGCAATTGCCGTCGCGACGGCTTCGTCACCGGCCAGGCGCTCAACCTTCGCAATCTTCCCTGCCCCGTCTACGGTGATGCGCAGACGAAGTATTCTGCCGGGCTTGGCCTGCGCGCAGCCCTGTTGCTCGGCCACGCGGCGAATGACCGCAAGCAACGCCTTGCTGTCGCTCAGGCTCTGACCCTTGCCGGGGGTCAGCTTGACTGAACAAGTCTGCCCCTTCTTGTCCTTGCCAGTCTTGTTCTCGGCTTCGTCGCTGCTGTCGGCAGAGACCCGCGCGCTTCCGCCCTTGCTAGCCGCTCGGGTTTCGGCAGCGGGTTCCTTGGGCATCGAAATGGGTGCCGCGATAGCCGGCGCTGGGGCGTACATCTGCTGCGACTCTGTCTTCTTCAATGC
Organism: Myxococcales bacterium; assembly: GCA_003157315.1. The sequence continues at coordinate 3,444 of PMJE01000249.1, forward strand.
GTGCCGCGAGGCGGCGGCTGGGACCCCGATCGCTTGCGAGTACGCAAAGCTCGCCACTCCCTGCGCGGGCCCGTTCGACCCAATCGCGAGATTCGACACGCCCTCGGGCATGGGAAGCGGCTGGCGCACAGTTTCCAGGTTGCCACTGCGATTCACCACCTGCGAATCAACCGCCACGAACGAAGTAAACGGGGTCAGCAGACTATAGCTCAGACCCAGGCCTGTGATGACGTCCTCGACCTCCTGGCCGCCGCCCATGTGC
>PMJE01000327.1 GCA_003157315.1 Myxococcales bacterium
GCGAGAGACGGCGCTGGACCTGCCAACCGAGGTAGCCGTAGTTGCGATTTCCTGGTCCCGGGTTCACCCACAAGCCGCCTCCGCCGTAGCTGGTCCAAGGGCCGAAGCTCTTCTGCAGCCAAAGCGGAATGAAGACATGCAGGTGCCCAGTCCCTAGCCCATGGGATCCGTTGTTGGTCGGCACCTCGAACATGGGGAATGTGCCCACCATCGGTCGCCACTCGCCCTCGTCGATGAAACGGAACTTTGCGCCCAGTTCGATGTCACCCACCCCGTAGGATGTGGGACCACCGCTCGGCCGCGCGTAGGCCATGGGCGCGATCACGTGAAGCTGCAGGCCGGGCCAGACGCCGTAGTTCACCTCCACGTGCGGTGCGGTTCCCGTCGCCAAGTTGCGGGTGACGAAGTGTTGGGTTGCCAGATAGAACTCCCAGTGGCGGAACTCCACCGGCTCAGGGTCATCCGTCACATAGGGCGGACCGGCGTACCCAGTTGCAGGCAAAAGTNNGCGACGGCGTCAGGCCAGAATGGATCGCAGGCGCGGCCGTGCTAGCGCCAGATCCCCCGTGCTCTGCTCGGAAAAGCGGGTGCCGAACTTGGCCAGCCGGTCCAAGAACTCGACTCGCCCATTCCCGACCGACTCGGCAGAGACCCTGGAAGACAACCGCTGCAACGCGTAAAGTCTCATGGTGGCCTCCAGGCGCAGATGGGGCACGGGCTCGACGCTGGTCTTTCCGTCCAGCGTCTCGATGGCAGCACCCGGCAGTTCGATCGCTATCGTCATGGCCCTTGTGGTTGATTAGATGCCACAGACCGGGCATTGGGCGTCAGGTTCCGCGTTTTTTGCCCAGCGTCCCGCCAGGCGACGACCTGCCGTGGCCGGGGCTGTCTACTTCGCGCAGCGAAAGCCGAGGAATTGGGCGCGACTGCTCGGTTCAAGGCGGAAGCGGTTGGTCGTCCTCTCGGTGCGCGGGTCGCCGCCACCCCAGCTGCCGCCCCGCAGGACTGGCTTCTTCTCGCTCTGACTGCCGTCATAGGCCGCGTATTCGGACGCGGTCCATTCCCAGACATTGCCGGCCAGATCGAGCACGCCGTGTTTCGATGCGCCAGCGGGGAAACTGCCCACCGGAGCGGTCTCGGGCCAGCCATCGTCCACCTCATACATGGGCGACCAGCGCGGAAAGCCCTTGGCCACAAGGTTGGACGGACATTCGCTTCCGCAGGCATTCAGCCGGCTCTGGTCCGGCTTGTCGTTTCCCCAGGGATAGGTTCTGCCTTCGGATCCGGCGCGGGCCGCGCATTCCCATTCTTCCTCGCTGGGCAGACGCTTGCCCGCCCAGGCGCAAAAGGCTTTTGCCTGCTGGAAATCGACGCAGTTGATCGGGTGCGCAAAGCGGTTCTGCGGATGCTTCCAGTTGCAGAAGATCCGGTGGTTGCCGCGTTCGTCTTGGTAGGCATCGGGCTCACTGCACACGCCGGCACGCACGCATTGGGCATAGGCTCCCACTGTCACTTCGGTACGATCGAGACGAAAACCCTTTACGGTTACCGGATGCACGGGCCTTTCATTTTCGTTCGCGTCCTTGCTGTCGCTTCCCATTGCGAATGTGCCGCCCGGGATCGCTACCATGTTGCCGAGGATCCAAGAAGGCACCTTGGCAGCAGAAGCATGGGGCGTCTTGCACGTTGCAATGGCCAGTGCGAGGCCCAAGAAAGCGGGGAAGACCTGCACCGGCAGACGATAGCATGGTGGGCGGTCAATCACCGATACCCCGCCAGCGCCGCGAGAAAGGCGTCGCCGTAGCTGGCCAACTTCTTGGGGCCCACGCCCGAGACCGCAAGAAATTCGGCGCGCGTGCGCGGGCGCGCGGCGGCCATGGCCAGCAGGGTGGCGTCGCTGAAGATCACGTAGGCCGGCACCTTGCGTCGGTCGGCCAGGCTCTTGCGCAAGGTCTTGAGAGCCAAGAATAGGGCTTCTTCTTCGCTGCCCGGCAACTCGGCCGGTGCGGGCACGGCGGCCTTTCCCCGCCGCTTGCCAACCGGCTTGCTCTTGGCCACTACATCGAAGCCGGCGCAAACATCGCAGGACGCGCGGCAGGCACCCATGGCCTCGCCGAAGTAGCCGGCCAATGCCTGGTGGCGGCAGGTGGTAGCGTCAGCCAGGCGAAACATTTCGCGCACGCGCGCACGGTGCTGCTGCAAGATCTCGGGGCTGGTCTCTGGGTTCAGTTCAAACAGGCGGTCGTAATTGGCGACGTCGGCCCAAGAATAGAAAAGCACGCAGTCGCTGGCCACGCCGTCGCGGCCCGCCCGGCCGATTTCCTGATAGTAGGCTTCAATCGACCGGGGCATGTCGCGGTGGATCACGTAGCGGACGTTGGACTTGTCGATGCCCATGCCGAACGCGATGGTGGCCACCACCACATCGGCCTCGTCGCAGCGAAAGGCGTCTTGCGCACGCGAGCGCGCCCGCGTTTCCATGCCTGCGTGATAGGCCAGGGCGCGCACCCCGCGGCTCTTCAAGTAGTCTGCAGTCTGCTCAGTGGATTTCCGGGACAGGCAATACACGATGCCGCTTTGCCCGCGGCGGCTCGCCACCAGGCGCAGAATGCGGTCGCGCACACCCGGGGCGTCTGCGCCTTTGCGATAGGCTGACAGGTGCAGGTTGGGCCGAAAAAAACTGCCGCGAAAGGTGGCGGGCGCTTGCATGCCCAGCTGCTGGCCGATGTCGTGCACCACCTCGGCGGTCGCGGTCGCGGTGAGCGCCAGCACCGGGGGATTGCCGAGGCGGGCCTTGAGTCCGGACAAATTGCGATACGCGGGACGGAAATCGTGCCCCCATTGGCTGATGCAATGGGCTTCGTCCACCGCGAGCAGGCGCGGACGCACGCGCCCCATGAGCGGTCCCAGCGACGCCTCCAGACCCTCGGGCGCGGCATAGACCAATTCGAATTCGCCACGCAGCACCGCGGCCACGCGCCGGCCGCGCTCGTCGGACTCCAGGCTGGAATTGAGAAAGGTCGCGCGCAGTCCCACCTCTGACAGGGCGTCGACCTGATCCTTCATCAGGGCAATCAGCGGCGAAATGACCAGGGTGGTGCCGCCCAGCAGCCGCGCCGGAATCTGGAAAGTGATCGACTTGCCCGCGCCGGTGGGCATGACGCCCACACAGTCGTAGCCGCCGAGAACCGTGCCGATGATCGCCTCCTGTCCGGGCCGGAATGAAGGATAGCCGAAGACTTCGCGCAACACCTTGCGCGCCCGCGCCAGGTCGGCGCCGGGTTCTTCATTCTTCAGGCTGCCCGCGATGGCGCGCAGGGTCTCCACCTCACTGCTGGAAAACAAATCGGGGCGCGCCCGCCAGCCGGCGCGCAGTCGATCGAGATCTGCGTGGCAGGCCGCGCGCGTCCGCTCGCCGCGCTCGACACACAGGCGCAAAGCCGCGATGGCGGCAAGCACATTGTCGCGGGTAAAAGGGCCGGAAATGTCGTCAGGCAAGCAGAGCCGACGCTAGCACTTGCCGATTCATCGTGCACCTTGTGGGTGCAAAGATTCGGAGTCCTGCCACCGCTTGAGGCTGCGGCACACGGCGATGAGGGGTGCTTCGGTGAGCAACATCATCGCTTGGCGCCGTCACCGACCCATCGGCAATCCGCGTGGCCGTCCTGCGAGTAGGAGAAAGCGGCAACCAGGCTCTCGCCCACCCGGGTGGACAACGCGGCGAAGGTGCGCTGGCGCGCACCACCGAGCTGATCGTTGTTGTTCTGCAAAGTTGGGCCGGGCAAGTGGTGAACGAACGCGTTGTACCCGGCGATGCGACCGTCTGAACGCAAGACTGTGATTCCGTCCGCGGCCAGCATGCCCCGCAGAAGATGCGCGACCGCCTGCACAGCCGCTCGCGCGTCTTGGCTGGGCGCCTCGTGGTAACGACGGATCAGATCTGCCACGTCGATGGGAGTCTCGAGCAGCAGACCGTCGACAAAGTGAGAACCGCTCTGGCCGGTCGGCGGCAGCACGGCTACCAGCGAGCCGTGAGACATATGCAGCATTTCGAGAAACGCATGGCGAAAGATAGTGCGCACGTCCTCGCGCGACTGCGGCGAGACATCCTGGGTCGCGGCGCTCACCAGTTTCTCCAACACCAGCGGGGGCGGCATCTCGGTACGGGCACCCGACAGATACACGTAGCGCGAATTGCCCTGGCTGCCGCGCAGCTCAAGCACGCTCTCCGCGAGTTGCGTCACGGCCACCATGTGCACCGACGGATTCACGATCGAGCGCAGCACCTCGATCGGGGTGGGGCTGAGCACGAAGTCATCGCCGCGGAACAGGCCGTAGCGGAACATCTCGGCGGCTCGCTCGATGAAGATGAACCATTCCGCACTGGCCAGTGGCGCGCAGAGCTTGAGCGCCTTGCGGATGGTGGCGGGGTCTTGCGGACCGGTTCCGATGAGCACGATTTCCCGGCCGCCAACCCCGGTCAAAAGCTGGCTGCTGGCGTCGGTAATGAACACGATGGGTGAGAGAGGGACGCGCTCCTCGCGATAGCGGGACAGATTGACCACGAGTTCGGCAACCGCAAGTGCGATCTCCGGGCCTGGCATGGATTCGGCCTGCAGGAACTCGCCGACCGCTCCTGTCAGCAGGTGTCCGTATGAAATTACCGCGGGGGTGCCTGGCGAAGCCATGCCGCAAGTCTAGGACGCCTGGCGCCTTGCGCACGTACGAAATGGGTGCAGGAACTTGGGGGCGTCTGGATGTGAAGCCGTGATGCTAGGATTGCACCATGAACGACGACTTTCTTTATCGCAACGTTCCTGTTCTGGGCAAACGTGTCCATCGCTATGGCCTATCCGCATCCTATGGTCTGGACGAGGCGGGTGTGCGCGATGGACTTGAACGCGGGGCCAACTACATCTTCTGGAGCCCGGCGAAGAAGTTTCTTCGCACCATCATCAAGGACGTGGTCATGCCCAAGCGCGAGCAGTACGTCCTCGCCACCGGCCCCATTCTAGGCTACTTCGCCGGCTCGGTCCGCCGCGCCACGGAGAAGGCATTGCGCGCGAGCGGCAGTGACTACATCGACGTGCTGCAGGTGTTCTGGGTCAATCGGATGTCGCTGCTTTCAAAGTCCGTGCTCGCCGAGATGGTGAAACTGCGCGACGAGGGCAAGGTGCGCGCCATCGGAATCTCCACGCACGACCGCGAACTAGTTGGCCGGTTGGCGGAAGAAGGCCCGCTGTCTATGTTCATGGTCCGCTACAACGCCGCCCACCCGGGTGCCGAGGTCGACATCTTTCCNNCCGGCAAGGTGGCGACGGCCGGCGACTGCTACCGCTTCTGCCTCACCAGTCCGCACATCGACGTCGTCTTGTCAGCGCCCAAGACCGTGGCGCAGGTGCGCGAGAACCTGGCCGCCCTGGAGAAAGGTCCGCTGAGCGAAGATGAGATGACCTGGATGCGCGACCTCGGCCGCGCGGTGCACGGGTGAGGGTCGTGGAGTCGACGTCCCGGACCGCGGGGTTTCGCCAGAGAGAGCGCGTGAGCCTTCTACGGGGTCAGCCTGCCCTCTCCTTCCCCGCGCTCAGTTCTCTGTCCAGCGCCTTGCACGCCGCGGTCAGTGATGCTTTGACGATGTCGCGGTCGCGGCCGGCGCCAAAACGGATGCGGCCGTCGCGGCCGCGCAGGCCGACGTAGGCGACCGCCTCGGCGTCGGCACCGTCGCCCAAGGCGTGCTCACTGTAGTCGACCAAGTGGACGTCCACGCCCAGTGCACTCGCCAGGCCATGCACGAAACCGTCAATGGGACCGGTGCCCTGCCCTTCCACGCTTACTGGCCTGTTTCCATCAGTCAATTGCGCACGCACCACGCACGCGCCTTGTCCTGGGTGATTCACGGCGAAATCCACCACCTCGAAGCGGCCGGCTGACAGATATTCGCGCTCAAAGGCCTGCAAAATGGCGCTTGCGCTCAGCTCTTTGCCGGTCGCATCTGCCATTCCTTGCACCACCTGACTGAACTCAATTGCCATGCCTTTGGGCGCGCGATAGCCGTGGCTCTGCTCCAGTACGTAGGCTACGCCGCCCTTGCCAGACTGGCTATTGATTCGGATCAATGGCTCGTATTGCCGGCCAACGTCCGCGGGATCGATGGGCAGGTACGGCACCTCCCAGGTTGTGGTACCGGTCTTCTCCAGCGCGGCCAGTCCCTTGCGAATGGCGTCCTGGTGCGAACCGGAAAAGGCGGTGAACACCAGCTCGCCCGCGTAGGGGTGGCGCGGCGGCACGGGCAATTGATTGCATTGCTGGAACACCTCGACCAACGAGGGCAAATCCGACAAGTCCAGTCCCGGGTCGATACCCTGGCTGAACAGGTTCATGGCCAAGGCCACCAGGTCGGCATTGCCGGTGCGCTCGCCGTTGCCAAACAAGGTTCCTTCCACGCGTTCGGCACCGGCCAGCATGGCCAGCTCGGCNNTGCATCCATTCAATCTGGTCGGCGTACACATTGGGCGTGGACATCTCGACTGTGGCGGGCAGGTTGACGATCATCTTGCTGTCGCGTGTGGGCTGCCATTCTGCGGCAACGGCGTCGCAAACCTGCGCCGCAAATTCCAGCTCGGTGCCGGTGAAGCTTTCGGGCGAATACTCCAGCACAATCTCACTTCCCGTCAGCTTGGCTGCCTCCTGCCGCGCCTGGCGCACGCCGTGGACCGCGATCTCTCTCACTCCCGCCTGGTCCATCCCAAACACCACCCGGCGTTGCAGCGTCGAGGTGGAATTGTACACATGCACGATGGCGCGGCGAACCCCCTGCAGGGCCTGAAAGGTTCGCGCAATCAGGTGCTCGCGCGCCTGGGTCAGCACCTGGATGGTCACGTCAGCGGGAATGTGCTTTTGTTCAATCAGCGCGCGCACGAAATCGAATTCGGTTTGCGAGGCCGCGGGAAAGCCCACTTCGATTTCTTTGAAGCCCACGCGTACCAGGGACTGGAAGAAGTGCAGCTTGCGCCCCATGCCCATGGGCTCAGCCAGCGCCTGATTTCCGTCGCGCAGGTCCACGCTGCACCAGATGGGCGCGTGGTCCAAGCTGCGGCTAGGCCAGGCGCGGTCGGGCAGACGCACTGAGGGCGCCGAAGGGTATTTGCGGGCAGCGAATGTCATGGTCAATCTCCAGGCCCCGCTTCCGCCGGAGGTGGCCATGGGCTGTCGCAGATGCGAAAAACCCCCTCCGGCTTCCGCGGGAGAGGGTTTCGAGGTTCGTCGTTCTGCGCCTTACCTCAGGCCTCTCCCGCGCTGCTAAGCAGCAGTCCCGAGAGAAGCAGGGTGGTCGCAAACAACATGGCCAGCAATGAGTGTGCACTAGGCGATTGCGTTCGTCAAGAAGGTCCGGCGATAACCAGTCCCTCGCCCCGCCAGGCGCGCTCCGGTAGAATCCGGCGCAACTTCTGCAACTGGATGAATCATGCGCTCAATCCTCCGCGTCAGTCTTGCTCTGTTGCTCCTGCTCCTGATGGCGCCGCTCGCCCGCGCCGGCGACGGCCTTGCCCTAACCCCGCCCATGGGGTGGAATAGCTGGAACAAGTTTGCGTGCAACGTGAGCGAGAAGCTAATCCTGGGAGCGGCCGACGCGTTGGTGGCGAGCGGAATGAAGGGCGCCGGCTATGAGTACGTGGTGATCGATGACTGCTGGCAGGTCAAGCGAGACGCCGCCGGGAAGATCGTGGCCGACCCCGAGCACTTCCCGTCCGGGATGAGAGCCCTGGCCAAGGCCATCCACGGCAAGGGCCTGAAGTTCGGGATCTACTCGGACGCGGGCAGCATGACCTGCGGCAAGCGGCCGGGCAGCAAGGACCACGAGGCGCAGGACGCGAAGACTTACGCCGAGTGGGGCGTCGATTATCTGAAGTACGACTGGTGCAACACCGACGGACAGGACACGCGCGACTCCTACGCGAAAATGAGCCAAGCCTTGCGCGCGAGCGGCCGGCCCATCGTGTTTTCCATCTGCGAATGGGGAAACAGCAAACCGTGGACCTGGGCGACTGGCATTGGACAGCTGTGGCGCGCCACCGGCGACATTCAGGACTGCTGGGACTGTAGCCGGAGCTGGGGCGGCATGGGCGTGGTTCACATCATCGATCTGATGGCCGATTTGTACCCTTACGCCGGCCCTGGCCACTGGAACGACCCGGACATGCTTGAGGTCGGCAACGGCGGTCTCAGCCTGGTCGAGGACCGGGCGCACTTCAGCTTCTGGGCCTTGTTCGCAGCTCCCCTGATGGCGGGCAACGACTTGCAGGCGATGAAGCCAGAAATCAGGGACATTCTCATGAACCGCGAGGTGATCGCGGTGGACCAGGATTCGCTCGGAATGCAAGGGCGCAAAGTGCGCGACAGCAGCGCGCGCCAGGTCTGGGTCAAGCCGCTCGCCGACGGCTCACGCGCCGTAATTCTGTTCAACCGCGGCAGCGAGGAGAGCCCCATCGCGGTGCCATGGGAAGACATCGGCCTCTTCCCCGGCGGCAAGGCCCTGGTCCGCGATCTCTGGAAGAGGGCTGACCTCGGCAGCTTCACTGGCCGCTTTGAGGCAAAGGTCGAGCCACACGGCGTGGTGATGATCAAGATCACGCCGAAGTTCTAGGCACGAGGCCGCGTAAAGTAGTGTGACTACTCCTGTATCGCTGGCAAATCCTGAGATTCGACCAGGGCCGCAAGGTTGCGCCGCGCCTGGGGATAGTCGGGCCGGTACTGCAGCGCCAGACCGTAATGCTCGCGAGCTTCCCCAAGACGGCCTAGACGGCGTAGAACCGTACCGAGGTTATTGTGGGCCTCCGGATATTCGGGTCGATACTTCAAGGCCCCTTGGTATGCGGCAACGGCCTGCAACAAATCCCCGGTCTGTGCATACGTGGTTCCCAGGGTGTAGTACGCGACGGCATCATCTGGCTTGAGCGCGATTCCCCGCCGAAACTCGCCAACCGCATCCGTCAGCCGTCCCGCCCGTTTCAATGCCACCGCATAGCTGAAATGTGCCTCCGCGGAATCGGGCTCCACTCGCGCTGCCACCGCAAAATGCTCGACCGCCATGTCCGTCCGTCCCACTTTCGCAAGCGCAAAGCCGAGGTTGCTGTGCGCCCTGGCATCGTTCGGGTCGTTCCGCAAGACAGCTTCGAACTGCGCGATCGCCTGGTAGACTTTTCCCGCACCTAGCAGAGCGATCCCAAGGCTGCGAGCCGCGGCGGAATCATCCGGCTGCAGCTTGAGCGCCGCTTGGTATAGCGGGATGGCGGCATCGCCCTGCCCGGCCCGCACCAGCGCATCTCCCTTTCCTCTGAGCGCTTTGAAATAGACCGGGTCAATGCGCAACGCCTGATCAAACAACTGAATTGCCGCAGATGCCTCACCCATTCTGAGAATCGTCTCGGCTTTGTTGTAGTAGGCCATTGCGTAGTCGGGCTTCAGTTGCAGAGCCCTGTCGAAGCTCGCAAGCGCTTCCGAGGTTCTTCCTGCGCTATCAAGCGCATTTCCCAGTTGGTTGTGGGCCCGCGCGTTCCTCGGACGTTTGGCAATCGTATCGCTCCAAAGGTCAATCACACTTCGGTAGACCCTATTGCGCCGCACGGTACCCCAGCCAAGCAGCGCTGCTACCAGAACAACAACTGCAAGTCCGGCCTTCTTGCTTGCCACGGAAAAAAGCCCGACCACCGCGATGGCGACCACGGGAATCAATGGCAGGTACATTCGATGCTCAGCGATGGTTTGCGTGGTCAGCGGAACAACGCTCGAACTCGGCGCAAGAATTCCGAAGAACCAGCATCCAGCAAATCCCAGCTTGGGCTGACGAATCGTTGCGTACCCAGTTGCTGCCAGGAGCAGCAGAAGGATGCATGCTTGCGGCCATACCGAAGTGAAGTCCCCAACTACCTCCTTGCCGTAGTCGAATACCAACCCCTGCGGCCAGACTGCCAGGCTGAGGTAGCGAACTACGGCGTAGCATTGGGTCAGAGCATAGGCCCACCAAGCCACCCCGTGTCCGAACCCGACGGTTCCGTTCCGCTCACTGGCGAAAAAGATGAGGAGACCTAGCAGGGCCCATGTTGCCGACAGGCTGAGATACAGCGGCCACCGTTGCCTCAACGACTTCTTGAAAGAACCTGAAAGGAATGCCCGGTCGTACAGCAGCACCATGACCGGCGCGGTTGCCATGACTTCTTTGCTTGCCATTCCGAGCAAACAGGCGGCAATGGCACAGCCGTACCAGAATGCTTTTCTGGTCGAGTTGAATGAACGAATGACGGCGTAGAGGGTGACCAGATAGAAGAGACCGACAATTAACTCGCCGCGCTGGATCGCAGCAGTTACTGAGTCGGTCAGCAGCGGGTGAACGGTCCAAAGCAGGGTTGTCGCGAGGGCAATGGGCCACGCTTTGCCTTCGAACCGTCCTTTCAGCGATGGCAGCCGCAGGGTTCGCAACACCAGGCTGAAGAGCACCAGCGCAACCGCGACATGAAGCAGGAGGTTGACGACATGGTATCCCGTGACGCTGGTTCCGCCCAAGGCATAGTTGACCGCCAGAGACAGGTTGACCATTGGCCTTCCGGCTGCCCCGGCCGAGTCCAGCGGCGGAGTCAGAACTCGCGTGATGGGCCACAGGTGCCTG
>PMJE01000451.1 GCA_003157315.1 Myxococcales bacterium
GAGCGGTAGACCGCAGGTCGCCCCACCCACGCAGCTAGATCCGTCGCCGCACCAGCAGTAATCCCACGCCCACCACTACGGGCAGGTGCCACAGGCGCGGACCGTACACCATCAGGCTGCCCAGCAGGAAAAGTGCCAGCACCACGGCGGTGATGACTGGCAGGTTTCCGCTCGCTCTGAGCATCGAGGGCTGCTCATCGAACGCGCTTGCGCCAACTCCCATCATGGAACGCCACAGAGAAATCTGCTCGCCAGCTCGGCGCGGCCGGCGGCCCATCTCACGCACAGCCAGTTCCTCCAATGCGGCCCGTTGGGCGGCCTCCTCCTGGGGCGAGAGTGGTTCAGTCCCCGGGACGGGGAGCTCGGGTGCGGATCCCTGCTGCTCTGCTTCGGGCTGGCTGGCCCGCCATAGCTTTTCGTTGTAGGCGCGCGCTGCCGGGGTGTCGAGCCGCGCTCCGCAGTTGACGCATTTGCGGTCGAACAGGTTGTTGGGCCTCTCGCAGCGGGGGCAGTCGTTGCGAGGCACGGCTTTGAACCCTTCTTCGTCTACCGAGATTGCCACGTGCTTTTCGGTTGGTGGTCGGAACGCGCTGGATGGGCGAGCGGCCGGCGGCTTTTCCCCGGGCGCCAACACCACATCGAAACGGTCGCTGGTGGGCGTGTGGGCGGGCGCGTCCGGGGCGTCGCTGCGCGGCCCTTCCAGCTGGCGAAAGCGGTTGAGGGTTTCGTCGTCCATGCTTCACCCGACTTCGCGCTAGACGATACCCGTGCTGCCCGACCGTTGCGGTTCCGGCGTGGAGGCCGGGCGGGTGCGGGTACGCGCCCACTCGCGCAGGCGTGCGATGTCTTCGCGCATGGTCACGGCCAAGGGCAAGGTCTCGGACAGGGTGGGGAGCAAGTGACGCTGTTCCAGTTCCACACCCTCGGCAAAGGCTGCGTACAGCCCGCTCACGATGACTTGCTCGATCTCGGCGCCGCTGAAGTGCTCGGCCCGCCGGGCCAGGTCCTCCACATCGAACCTGTCAGGGTTGCGACCAAAACGCTGCAGGTGGATACCGAAGATCTGTGCGCGCTCGATGGCGGTGGGCAGATCGAGGAAGAAAATCTCGTCGAAGCGCCCCTTGCGCAGCAGTTCGGCGGGCAGGCTGTCTATGCGGTTGGCAGTGGCCACCACGAATACGGGCGCAGTCTTTTCCTGCAACCAGGTGAGGAAGCTGCCAAACACACGTGCGGTGACGCCGCTGTCGCTGACCCCGGACGACCCCAGCCCAGAAAGGCTCTTTTCCAGCTCGTCCACCCACAGCACGGCCGGGGCGATGCTCTCGGCAATGCGCATGGCTTTGCGCATGTTCTCCTCGGACGAGCCCACCAGCCCGCTGAAGATGCGCCCCATGTCCAGCCGAAGCAGCGGCAAGTGCCACTGCGAAGCCACGGCTTTGGCGGTCAGGCTCTTGCCACAACCTTGCACGCCGAGCAGCAGCAGGCCCTTGGGCGCAGGCAGTCCGAACTGGCGCGCGCGTTCCGTGAAGGCAGCGGTGCGCTGGGCAAGCCAGGCCTTCAGGTTCTGTAGGCCGCCGATGTTGGCGAATGTCTCGGCGGTGGCGTAGTACTCCAAAAGCCCGCTCTTGCGGATGACCTGGCGTTTCTCCGCGAGCACCAGCTGGATGTCCGCTGCGTCGAGACGCTGGTCCTTGGCGATGGCCTTGGCAAAGGCGTTCTCCGCCTCGGACAGGGTCAGGCCCAAAGCGGCCTTGAGCAAGGGCTCCACGTCCTCGTTGCGCAAGTCGATGACGGCCTTTTTTCCCTCGCGCACCACCGCCACGATCTCGCGCAGCAGCTTGAGCAGATCCTCGATGGCGGGCAGGGGCACGTCCAGCACCGAGATTTCCTTTTCCAGTTCGGCCGGGATGTTGAGCACCGGGGATACCAACATCATGGTGGTAAACGTGCTCTTGAGGGTGTGGGCCAGCTCGCGCGTCCGCCGGATTATTGTCGCGTCGTTCAGGTAGGGATGAAAATCCTTGAACACCACCAACGCCGGCTCGGCCAACTTTTCCACGGCCGCTAGCGCCGAGCCAGGATCGGTAGGGCCGGCGGCTTTGCTTGCGGTCCTGCCATCGTCCAGGCGGCACAGTCCCTGCGTGACCGACCATGTGTAGAACGCTTTGCCGTGCGACTCGGCCAAGCTGGCGAGGAGCGCGTCAACCCGCTGCTCTTCCCATGTCACGAGGTAGATGAGCGGGTAACGGGCGCGGATGAGGACGTCGAGTTCATCAATGAACCCGGACAAGGAAGAGCTGGTGCGCAAGTCAGGCAAGCGGCCCCATTATGCTCCGGTCCGGCGGCGGGAAGAAGAAGCCGCTCTTCAACTCTGGTCAGTCTGCGCGTATCGCGCGGGGTCACGCGCTGTCTTCATTCAAGCCTGGGGACAGAACCGACGAGGTTTGTCATTGAAAGTCTAGCTCGTTTGGCCCGCATGCCGCACCTGCAAACCTTCCCCATCGGACGCGAAAGGCGCCATACTGAAACGTGGGAGCCGAACTCCCCGAGGAGGCACGCGTGAACTCGGTCAAGAACAGAAAAGTTCTCGTGGTGGAGGACTCCCGGCTCATCCACAAAATGTACGAGGTGATGCTGC
>PMJE01000433.1:0-5233 GCA_003157315.1 Myxococcales bacterium
GGGCATTGCCCATGAAATCAACACGCCGGCCCAGTACGTTGGTGACGGCGTTCATTTTCTAAAGGAGGCATTCGAATGCTACCAGCGTCTCGTCAGTCAATACCGGCGTGCCGTGGAAGTTCTTGCGACGGCCGGCGGGCAGGATGCGCTGGTCAGCGAGATCCGCGAGACGGAAACGGACATCGACCTCGCCTACCTCGAGGCGAATGTTCCTGGCAGCTTCGCGAGCTGCCAGGACGGTATCTCCCGCATCTCGACCATCGTGCGGGCAATGAAGGAGTTTGCACACCCTGACCAAACGGAAATGGCTCCCGCTGACCTGAACCGGGCCTTGCAAACCACACTGGCCATCGCCAAGAACGAGTACAAGTACGTGGCTGAGGTAACCACCGAGTTCGGCGACCTGCCGTCCGTGCTCTGCCATGTGGGCGACCTGAACCAGGTCTTTCTGAACCTCATTGTTAACGCCGCCCACGCCATCGGGGATGTGGTGAGCAAGGGAGGGGGAAAGGGCGCGATTCGCATCACCACTTGCCGAGAAGGCGACCTGGCGCGTATCGATATTGCTGACACCGGGTCAGGAATTCCCGAAACCATCCGCTCGCGAATCTTTGACCCATTCTTCACCACCAAGGAAGTGGGCAAGGGCAGTGGCCAGGGACTGGCCATAGCTCGCTCTATCGTCGTGACAAAGCATCATGGCTCACTGACCTTCGAGAGCGAGTTGGGCAAAGGCACCACCTTCACCATCCGGCTGCCGATTGCTGGCGAGCGAGATTCGGCATAGTGGCGACCAGCGGTCGCGCGGGCATCACGTTCGGAGCGACCGCAGGTCGCCCCTACCCCAGAAAGGGAGTGTTCCCATGTAGGGGCGACCAGCGGTCGCCCACGCGAACGGTACCAGTTAGCGTCTGTGAATGAGCGCGTGCGCGATTTGCGTGGGCGTGGGATACTGCCGCCCGCAAGTCGGTGATGAAGGGACGGTGCGATGGGCGCCACAGGAGAGCTGGACCGCTTGGTTCAGGAGAACGCAGCGCTTCGGCGCCGGGTCACAGCGCTGGAGGCGGAGGTCGAACGCTGCAAGGCGATTCCCCTGGGCATCGGCGATGCAGCGATGTTCCCCGCCGAGAACCCAAGCCCGGTGCTGCGCTTTGCTGCCGATGGGACGCTCCTGTACGCCAATGCGAGCAGCGCAGCTTTGCTCCAGCAATGGCGCTGCCAGATTGGTGGCCAGCCTCCAGCCGAGGTGCGCAGAGGCATCACCGAGGTGAATGCGACCGGAACTGCCCGCGAGATCGAGGCTTGCGTGGGCGGAACTGCCTACGCGCTCAAGGTTGTGCCAGTCCACGGCGCCAGCTACGTCAACGTGTATGCGAGCGACGTCACCGCACGCAAGCAGGCCGCGGATGCCTTGCGCGAGAGTGAGGCGCGCAACCGCGCCACCTTGTACAGCATCGGCGATGCCGTGATCGCCGTTACCGCAGATGGCTGTCTCAGTCAGATGAACCCGGTTGCCGAGAAGCTTACCGGCTGGACCGAGGCCGAAGCCCGGGACAGACCTCTGCAAGAGCTCTTCCGCATCGTCAACGAGGAGACACGGGCCGGGGTCGAGAGCCCGGTCGAGCGCGTGCTGCGTGAAGGGGTTGTGGTGGGCCTGGCGAACCACACCCTGCTCATCGCCAAGGACGGCAGCGAGCGCCCCATCGCCGATAGTGGCGCGCCCATTCGCAATGAGAAGGGCGAGACCACCGGCGTCGTGCTCGTGTTTCGCGACCAGACCGAGGAGCGCGCAGCGCAGCGGTCGTTGCAGGAAAGCGAACGCCGGTACCGCACACTCGCCGAATCGTTGCCGCATCTTGTCTGGACCTGCCGGGCCGACGGACCCTGCGACTACCTAAGTCCCCGGTGGGTCGACTACACCGGGATCCCCGAGGCGGATCAACTCGGCTATCGCTGGCTCGAGCAGCTGCATCCCGATGACCGCGAGCGGGTGATCGCCGAGTGGGGCGAAGTCGCCCCGCGCGGCGGCGTCTTCGACATCGAGTTCCGCATCCGACGCGCGGACGGCGCGTACCGCTGGTTCAGAGCTCGAGCGATCCCGTTTCGCGACGCCGACGGCCGGGTGGTCAAGTGGTTTGGCAGCAACTCGGACATCGACGACTACAAACGGGTCCACGAGGCACTGCGCGAGAGCGAGGATTTGTTGTCGTTCTCTCTCTCGACCGCCCGGACCGGCGCCTGGGAACTCGACCTGGTGGACCACTCCGCGCATCGGTCCCTGCAGCACGACCAGATCTTCGGCTACCAGGAGCTTCTGCCGGAGTGGACCTACGAGATGTTCATCGAGCATGTGGTCCCGGAGGATCGTGAAGCAGTGGACGGGAAGTTCCGTCAGGCGATCGCCACCGGGGGCGACTGGAGCTTCGAATGCCGGATCTTGCGGCGCGACGGGGTGATCCGCTGGATATGGGCGGCCGGCCGCCATCGTACGGATGAGAGCGGCCGGCCTCGGAGCATGGCCGGAATCGTTCAGGACATCACCGAGCGCAAGCAGGCGGAGGAGCAGATCGCTCGGTTGAATTCCGAACTGGAAGCGAAGGTTGTCGAGCGAACGGCTGAATTGGAAGACGAGATGGAGCTGATCCAGAAGGTAATCAGCTCATCGCCCGTCGGTGTTTTCGCGTGCCGTGCCGATGGCCCGTGCGTGGTGGCCAACCCCGCGATCGCAGCCATTTCTGGAACCTCCGTCGAGAAAATGCTCCAGCTCAACTTCCGCGAGCTCGGTTCGTGGAAAGAGAATGGCCTCTTCGACAAGGTCCAGGCTGCGCTCGCGACGGGCGTGGACCAGCGCACCGAGGTCCACCTGACCACCACCTTTGGCAGGGATGCCTGGCTCAACTACACGGTCACGACCTTCGACCGCGCGGGAACGCCGCACTTTCTCATGATGGTCGAGGACATCACCGACCGGAAGACCAAGGAAGAGGAAATTCGGCTATCACGACAGCGGCTCGACCTACATGTCAAGCACACGCCGCTGGGCGTGATTGAGTTCACGCGCGACGGACACATTGCGCGCTGGAACCCTGCAGCGGCGGAGATCTTCGGGTTCAGCGAGGAAGAAGCGGTTGGCCAGCACTGGACCCTTATTGTGCCCGAGGAGGTTTGGGGCCAACTCGATGGCGTGTGGGAGGGACTGTTTTCTCAGAGCGGTGGCGGCCGGTCCACGAACCTGAACCGGCACAAGAGTGGTCGGACGTTGCACTGCGAGTGGTTCAACACCCCGCTGGTCGCCGCCGACGGAACGGCCATGGGGGTCGCGTCGCTGGTGATGGACGTGACCGAGCGCAATCTG
Source organism: Myxococcales bacterium (assembly GCA_003157315.1). Next base: position 3,356 of record PMJE01000433.1, read on the forward strand.
GCACAGGAAGAGCTGGCGAGACATCGCGACCATCTGCAGGAGTTGGTGCAAGCGCGGACCGCCGAGCTGCAGGTGAGCGAGGCCCGTTTGATCGAGGCGCAGCGGGTGGGGCGCCTCGGCAACTGGGAATGGGACGTCGTCTCAGACGCGATCTCCGCCTCGGAGGAGTTCTACCGGCTGTTCGAGGTCGAGCCCGAGCAGATCGCGAGGTACCAGCACTTCGTCGAGTGCCTTCATCCAGATGACCGCGAGCGCGTAGGAACTGAGGTGAACGAAGCCCTGCGCCAGAATCGCGTCTACGACACCGACTACCGTGTACGGCTTCGCGACGGTCGCTGGCGCGATATTCACGCCAGGGGCGAGCTCTTCACCGATGCCAACGGAAAACCCGTGCGATTGGCGGGAACGTGTCTCGACATCACCGAGCGAAGACGGGCCGAGGCGGCGGTGCGGGAGAGCGAGGCGCGCTACCGTGCCACGTTGTACAGCATCGGCGACGCGGTCATCGCCACGGACGCAGAGAGCCGCGTAATCGGGATGAACCCGGTGGCGGAGCGCCTCACCGGTTGGCTCGAAGCCGAAGCCGAAGGCAAGCCCCTTAGCGAGGTCTTTCGCATCGTCAACGAAGAGACCCGCGCCGCGGTGGAGAGCCCAGTCACCCGCGTGCTGCGCGAGGGGCAGGTCGTGGGACTCGCCAACCACACTCTTCTTGTCGCCAAAAACGGAGCAGAACGACCCATCGCCGACAGCGGCGCGCCGATCCGCGACCAAAAGGGCGAGACCACCGGCGTTGTGCTGGTGTTCCGCGACCAGACCGAGGAACGGGTCGCGCAGAAGGCGTTGGAGGAGAGTGAGAAGCGCTATCGCACGATGTTCAACACATTGCTGGAGGGGTTCTGCATCATTGAAGTGCTGTTCGATGCGAGCAATCGACCTTTCGATTATCGCTTCCTGGAGATCAATCCCGCCTTTGAAGAGCAGACCGGCTTGAGGAATGCGCAGGGGAAGCTGATGCGCGAGCTTGCACCAGAGCATGAGACGCATTGGTTTGAGATCTACGGAAGGGTCGCCTTGACGGGCGAACCTGCTCGTTTTGTGAATGAAGCGAAGGCGCTGGACCGTTGGTATGAGGTGAGTGCCTACCGAATCGGAGGAAGCGACAGTCGCAGGGTCGCCATCCTCTTTAGCGACATCACCGAGCGCAAGCGAGCGGAAGATGAGGTCCGCCGGCTCAACACCGAGCTCGAACAACGTGTCCGGGATCGCACTGCCCAGCTCGAAGAATCGAACCGGGAGCTGGAGGCATTCTCCTACTCTGTCTCCCACGATCTGCGGGCGCCACTTCGGGCCATTGATGGCTTCACGCGGATTCTTGCCGACGATTACGCCTCACATCTGAACACAGAGGGCAAGCGGATCTGCTCCGTCGTCCGCGAGAACACGGGAAAGATGAGCCGTCTGATAGACGATCTTCTCGCGTTCTCCCGCCTGGGACGCGCCGAGATGAGCCTCTCTCCAATCGAGATGGGGACCATGGCAAACTCGATCTTCCACGAGCTGACCACGCCCGAGAGCCGGGCGCGCATCGACTTCCAAGTTGGCACCCTTCCGCCAGCGATCGCAGATCCAACGTTGATGCGCCAGGTGTGGATGAACCTGCTCTCGAACGCCATCAAGTTCTCATCCAAACGGCAAAGGGCTGTCATCAGGGTGAACGGACAGCAAGGCCAAGGCGAGAACGTCTATACCGTGCAGGACAACGGCGCGGGATTCGACATGCAATACGTCGGCAAGGTCTTCGGCGTGTTCCAGCGTTTGCACAGCAGCAAGGAGTTCGAAGGCACCGGCGTGGGTCTGGCCCTGGTCCAACGCGTGATT
>PMJE01000433.1:5244-14046 GCA_003157315.1 Myxococcales bacterium
ACCCGCAGGACGCGGAGTTGACCACCAGGGCGCTGAAGAAGAACAACCTGGCCAACCGGCTGATTACCGTCGAGGATGGCGCCGAGGCGTTGGATTTCATTTTCTGTCGCGGCAAGTATGCGACACGAAATAATGGTCAGTCGCCCAAGGTTGTGCTGCTCGACCTGAAACTCCCCAAGGTCAGCGGCCTGGAAGTCCTGCGCGCGCTCAAGCAGGACGAGAAAACCCGTTCGATCCCGGTGGTCATCGTGACCTCCTCGCGCGAGGATCCGGACATCAAGACCGCCTATGCCCTGGGAGCCAACAGCTATGTGGTGAAGCCGGTGGAATTCGACGCCTTTGCCGAATCGGTGAGCAGCCTGGGCCTGTACTGGCTGCTGGTGAACCAGCCTCCGAAGTGAAGGGCTGCTGGTAACTGCGAGGAGGGAATTGCGTGAGTGAGACTATTCGTGTCTTGATCGTCGAGGATCTGCCCACCGACGCCGAGCTGAGCGAGCGGGAGATTCGGAAAGCGCTGGGCTCGTGCGAGTTCCGACGGGTAGAGACCCGCGAGGAGTATCTCGCGGCTTTGAATGAGTACCGCCCCGCGCTTATCGTCTCTGACTTCAAGATGCCCTAGTTCGATGGTCTGAGCGCGCTCAAGCTCGCGCTGGAGCGTTGCCCAGACGTGCCCTTCATCATGGTCACGGGCTCGATGAACGAAGACACGGCGGTCGAGTGCATGAAGGCCGGGGCTTGGGACTACGTCATCAAGGAGCACGTCAAACGACTGGGACCGGCGGTTGGCAGCGCGATGGAGCGACAGCGCGTGCGGCTGGAGCGCAAGCGGGCCGGGGAGAAGCTACGCGAGTCTGAACGCAAGTACCGTTCGCTCCATGAAAGCTTGATGGATGCGGTTGCGAGCGTTGACCTGGCCGGCCACATACTGGAGTTCAACGGCGTATTTGAGAGCATGCTGGGATACTCCGCCGAGGAAATCCATCGGCTAACCTACTCGAATATCACTCCTGCCCGCTGGCATGCGTCTGAGGCGCAGGTCATTGCCGAGCAGGTACTGAAGCGTGGGTACTCGGACGTCTACGAAAAGGAATACCGGAGGAGGGATGGAACAATCGTACCGGTCGAGCTGCGCACCTTCCTAGTTCGGGACGAGGCGGGAGCGCCCACAGGCATGTGGGCTGTCGTGCGCGACATCTCCGCGCGCAAGCAAGCCGAGGCAGAGCGCGAGAAACTCGAGGAGCAGCTTCGCTTGTCGCAGAGGCTGGAAGCCATTGGCAGCCTCGCGGGCGGCATCGCGCACGACTTCAACAACCTGCTCTCGGTGATTCTGTGCTGTACGGATTTCGCGATGGCCGGGGTGCGGGAGAATGACCACGTCCGGGAAGAGCTTTTGCAGGTGAAGAAGGCGGGCGAGCGCGCGGTGGCGCTGACCCGGCAGATCCTCGCCTTCAGCCGCAAACAGATACTACAGCCCGTGGTGCTGAACCTGAATCAGATCGCCGCTGGGGTCGAGAAGATGCTGCGCCGGATCCTCGGCGAGGACATCGACTATCTGCAGGCGCTTGCGCCGGGTCTCGGCTTGGTCCGGGCCGACCCGGGCCAGATCGAACAGGTGCTGATGAACCTGGCGGTCAACGCCCGCGATGCCATGCCCAACGGAGGCAAGCTCACTATCGAGACACGCAACGTGGAACTCGACGCGGAGTACGCCGCACGCCACGTGGCGGTAGCGCCCGGGCCCTACATCTGCTTCGCAGTCACCGACACCGGCTGCGGCATGGACAAGCAGACGCAGGCGCGGATCTTCGAGCCGTTCTTCACCACCAAGGAGAAGGGCAAGGGAACCGGCCTTGGGCTTTCCACGGTCTACGGCATCGTCAAGCAGAGCGGCGGCAACATCTGGGTGTACAGCGAGCCCGGCCAAGGAACCACGTTCAAGATCTATCTGCCGCGTGATCTTTCGGCTAGCACGACGTTGACTGGCAGCAGACTGCCGGCGATCCAGGACCGGCCGAGGGGAACCGAAACCGTGCTCCTGGTTGAAGATGAGGAAGCCGTGCGCGACGTTGCCAAACGAATTCTCCACGAGGCCGGTTACACCGTGCTGACTGCCGCGAGTCCGGACGACGCGCTGCTGGCCTGCAAGACCCAGCAGGGCAAGATCCACCTGCTGCTGACCGACGTCGTGATGCCGCAGATGAGCGGGAGAACGCTGGCCGACCGCCTGACGGTGGCACGTCCGGGGATCAAGGTGCTCTACATGTCAGGCTACGCCGACGACGCCATCCTTCACCACGGCACACTTGCACCGGGAACCCACTTCATTGGCAAGCCGTTCAGTGCGGCGGATCTTGCGGGAAGGGTCCGCGAGGTGCTGGACAGTGACGCCGCCGACCCGGCTGATGGGCACGAACCGGAAATCAAGGCGGATGCCCAGATGAAGGCGCAACCGCTGGATAGGGATGCTCTGCGCGCACTGCCCGCGGAGGTTGTGGCTAGGCTGCGCCGGGCAGTAATCGCCGCGCGCTACGACGAGATTGTCGAGATAGTCGAGGCCCTTCGGATCACGGATCCGAAATTGGCCACTGAGCTTCGCCGGATGGCTGACTTCTTCGACTACGATGGGATGCGAGACCTCCTGGAGTCGTCGATCGGCTAGCCTTTCAGCGTGGCTTGCAGCCGAGCATCGACCTCGGCCTCATCCAGCAGCTGGCTGGCCACCTGGCTCGCGCTGGGATAGTAGGTTCCCGCGTGGATCGCGTCCTCGACCTGTGCCAGGCGGGCGGTGCGAGACATACCGACCTTGGTCTGCGCGGCTCGCGCCACAGCCGCTGCCCGATCTGCATCCGCCATGCTCACGCTGTCGGATTGACGTCGTGGTGCTGCCGCATCGGATTGCGGTTGTCTCGCCGCGCTGTCAACTCCCCCCACAGAAGTTGTGTTTCTTATCACCATGACTTAACCCCTTTTTGCCATTTGGCCCTTTGTACTGCCTGGAAGTTCGGCACGGTCCTCATAGGCATTAAGGGCGCGTGCCCAAAAAAGATCACATTCCCATGATGACCACGCCGCGCTCGGGCACCGAGTGACCCCGCTCGTTATGGTCCATTCCGGGATCGCCTGCACCTGGCCACACCGGGTCAGGAACCGGAAGCTCAAGCTGTGGACGGTCACCGCTTCTACGATCTTCCTCGCGACGAAGGATTTCATCGATCACCCACGGCTCCAGCATCAAATGCCCCTCCCGGAATGCCGGTTGGCTATTCCCCGAAGTTCCGCTGAAGTGAAATCAGTGCCGTCCACAAAGGATTTTTCGGCACCTACGCCGGCAAGGTTAAGCGCCCTGCCCTGCCGAGGCTATTCCTCGGGCAGGATCAGCTGGTCACGCGAGAAGCCCAACCAACGCAGAATCTGCAGACCGACGAAAAAGGTGTAAGTGTGAATGTTTCCGTCAGGCATTATGCGCAAATCCACCGTAGGTGTAAGCGCCCAGCCTCCAGTCAGCAGCTTGGGCAGCGGGAAGACGTCGTAGCTTGCGCCCAGCAGGAAGTACGAGCCGGCACCACCGCGCAGGGTCTTGTCCAGACTGTTGCTGTCAGTCACATCCACGTAGCCGATTCCCAGCCCGGTGTGAGCGGACAAATTTCGCCAGAGTCTCGCGCTGCCCTCCAGGATAAGCCCGCCCACCGCCCCCTTGTCAGTTCCCTTCTTGATTGTCCCCGAGTCGAAATTCAGACCAAGACCCAGGCGCTCGGTCAGAAGCTGGCCGAAGCGGAAGCCGAAGCCATAGCCGGTGTAGAAACCGCGATTCTTGCCCTCCTCATTGAGGTGGGGGGCCACGCCGGAAAAACCAACGCCGATCCAGTACCCCTGGCGCTCGCGCGGCGGCTCCAGGGTTTGGGCATGCGCCGGACGCGCAGCGCTGGCAGCCAAGACCAACAGAGCAGCCAAACTCAAGAGCAATTGGCAGCGCATCAGATTTCCCCCCGCAAACCGAGGATTGGATAGATAGGCAGGCCCTGCCGCACCTGATGCTTGGTGTAGTCGTAGTTGTACTGCATGGCCTCGGGGTTGGCGCGATTGAACACGTTCTGCAAATCGAGATACGCGTTCAGCATCCAGCGATTGAAGATCCAGCGTTTGTCGACCCGAATATCAAGCTGGGCAAAAGGCGGCAAGCGGTCAGAGTACTTGGGGGCGAAAATCGGATTGTAGGTGCCGGTCGAGGCGTTGTAGACCGCACCGGTGACCGGGGTGGTGGGATCGCCGCTCACCAGGCGGAAGCGTGAGCCGATCGACCAGTTGCGCGGCAACTGGTAGACACCCCAGATGGTCAGGATGTGCGTCTGGTCGTACTCGAAAAGGCGATAGCTCGTGTTGCCCGAATCGCGCCGGGTCGCGTGTGACAGGGTGTAGGCGAGCCAACCAGTGAACTTGGTGGTCAGATCGTGGCGCGCCACCACTTCCATGCCGTAGACCCGGCCGGCGCCGTTGTTGTCAAGGCGCAGGGGGGTGCCGTCGGGCCCGATCGCGGTGGTGGCGCTGATCCAGTTGCTCAGGTCTTTGTAAAAGCCGGTCAGGTCCAAATGGATGTGTTCGCGCGGCCTCCACTCCACGCCCAGTGAATAGTGAATGGCCCGTTCAGCTTTCAAATTGGGGTTTCCGAAATTCTTGTCGATCTGTCCGGTGTAGGGATCCGGCTCTTGGTAGAAGAGCCCCACCCCACCCTTCAAGGCCACCGGCTTGCTCAGCTGGTAGCGCACCGTCAGGCGCGGCGCCCAGGTTGCCTGTGAAATGTCCGAGAAGTAGTCAAAACGCAGGCCAGGCAAAATGAGCAGCCCCTTTAGCGGCCGCAGTTCCAGCTCGGCAAAAGCGCCGGGCAGAAAGACGTTCATGCCCGCGATGCTGGTTTGTTGGGCAGGTCCAAAGGCAGTGCGCTCCTCTTGGCCCTCCTGCGGGGCGCTGGGCATATACACATTGTCGTTGAAGCGGTAATAGCCACAGTCGATACCGGCGGTCAAAGCGAGCTTCTTCGACCATTCGTAGCGAACCGTGTCGCGCAGGTGGGTAACGTCGGCGGTGTAGCTCGAGTGGAACTGGAAGACCTGAAAACTCCCGCTCTCGTGGCCTTGCGAGATGCGAAGCGTGTTCTCGAACTTGTCACTCGGGACGTAGCGATAGCTGGCGAGCGCGCGAAAGAAGGTGATGGACTCTTCTATCTGGTTGCCGGCAATCTCTGTCCCAACTTGGGCGGCGTTGCGAAACACGATGCGAAATGCGTCGTCCGAACCGAATACGAATAGGCGCAGGTCGTGCGCGGGTGCCGGGCGGTAGTTGGCCAAGAATTGGTAGTCGTAATAACGGGGCAGGGTGAGGTCGGTTATGGGCGCGTTGGACGGAATCACGGCGTTCAAGATCCAGTCGATGTAGCTACGACGGACTGCCGCGGCCACAGCCGCCTTGTCGCCGATGGGCGTCTCCACATAGATGCCGGCGTCGAGCAGATTTACGTCGAAGTAACCGCCTGCCTTCTTGGGCTTGAGCTTCTTGATCGAGACATCGACGATGCCGCCGGTAGCGCGGCTGTAGTAGGGCGAGAAGTTGCCCGGATAGAATTCCAGGCTGTCGATCATGCCAACCGGCAGGACGCTGCGAATTCCCCCGAAGTGATAGATGAGGGGCACAGCAGTTCCGTCCACAAAGAACGCCGTGTCCTGCGGCGCCGAGCCGCGCACAATGATGTCGCCCGAGCCAGCCGCGGGACGCGCCACGCCGGCAAAGTTCTGGATGACTGCCAACGGGTCGCCCATGGCGCCGGGCATTTTGTCGATGACTACGTTCTCGATCACTGTGCGGCTGACTTCTTTGCGCTCGCGCTCGGCAGTGACCACCTTGTCGAAGGGATTGTACGAGCCCCGCTCGACGTAGTAGGTGACATGGGTGACCTCGCCCGAAGTGATCTCCTCAGTGGTGCGGAAAGGATAGTAGGAAGGTGCCTCGATGAAGACCTTCCAGGTGCCGGGCTGAAGATCAAGAAAGTGGAACTGCCCCTTGGCGTCGGTAATGTTCTCGAACCCGACCGGCTCTGCCTCGCCGCTGCGATAGACCGTGACCAGGATCCCCGCCATGGGGAGTCGGGTGCCTCGCTCGCGCAACACGCCGACAAAATTCTCCACCGGCGGTGGCTTGGGCGCCTCGACCGGCACTGGCGCGGCCGGGGGCGGCGGGGGCGGCGGCGCGGCGGGCTTGGGCAGCGGGAACTTGAAAGTGTAGGTGACCTGAATCGGCACCGGCTTTCCCGCCAGCTCGGCCGGCTCGAAACCAAGACTGTACGCCGCAGTGACCGCTGCTTCTTCAAAGCCTAGGCCCGTCGGGGTCTTGGGCTCCACCACGGTTGCGCCAGTCACCTCGCCCTTTTCGTCCAGGTCCACCAGCAGGGTCACATCCACATCGCCGTTGCTCTTGCCCACCGCCTGCGGCGGATAGGTGACCTTGGCCGGCCTGGTCAGCTTGGGCTGCTTGCTGAGGCTGCTGGCGTCGATGGTGGCCCCAGTGCTTGAAGTGAAGTTTGCCTCGCCCGCCCGCGCTGCGGATTGCTTTTCCTCCTTGCTGCCGTCTTCCTCAGCCGCCCGGACCGCACCTGCGACAGCGATTGACAGCAGCGCCGCCAGCACAACATAACGGCGGGCCATCATGGCGCGGTCTCCAGAAGGGCGTCAGCGCTGCTCACTTGCTCGGCATCCGGGACTTCCGCATAAGGAGCCAATTCGCCGGCGTCTACCTCAGGCGAATCTGACACTCCTGCATCGGGCGCCGTATCCGCTGCGCCACTGTCTGCTTCCGGCGCATCGTATGCTCCTGCATCAGGCGCCGTATCCGCTGCGCCACTGTCTGCCTCCGGCGCATCGTATGTTCCTGCATCGGGCGGGGTCGTCACCAGGGTGGCGACCCCGCTGGCCCAGGTCACCCCACCGCGGCTGTCGCGAAGCACGACAATGAGGCGCGCCAGATCCGCGGGGTAATCTTCGAGCTTCGGGGTGTTCCAGTAATCTAGCCGGGCTGCCAAGAAGGGCGAAACCGGATCGTTCGGATCCCCGCCGAGGTAGCCCGTGCTATCGCCTCCCTCTCCGTTCTTTCCCCCAAAATCTCCGCCCTCGGCGTACCAGTTGAGGTAAAGCCGCTCTCTGGGCGTGTCGTTGGGGCCCAGAACAGAGCTGGGATTATTGGGATCAGTACTGGGCAGGACCTGGTTTGGATCAGGCAGGATTTCGGAATCTGACAGAGACATGTAGACGACGAGCGGTACGGTGGAGTCGCGCACGACCTGCTGCGTGCCCACCTGGTCGAGCCGAAAGGCGGGATTCAGGGGGTCGGAATTGTCTGCCGTGACATAGATGTCGCCTACCACTGGGTTGGTGTTCGCCGGGATGGCATCGTTGATGGGCAGGTACACGGTGAACACGGCGGGCAAGTCCCCCGGCGACAAGGCGGGCCAGTCCGCGTCCGAGGTGAGTACCGCCGAACTGCGCAGCACCAACATCACCGTGATGGGGAAGCCCGCTATCGTGCAGTTAAACGTGAGCCCCCCACTGGCAGCGAGCGCGCCCGTGCTCGCCGCCCCCGCGCCCGACCCGAGTATGGCGCTGAAATTCCCGTTGCAAAGAGACGCGAGCATTGATGCGGGAAAGGGATTGCTGAACGTGGCGGTCTCCTCGTTCGAGCCAAAGTGGAGTGGTGGGACATTGGGAATGCCGGCAAATAGCTGATCCGCATCTTCCTGCTTCTTGATGGGACATTGCGAGGGGTCGGTGGAACTCATGGGCAAGGGACACCACCACCAGTCGTAGGTCATGCTTGGCCCTGCGGTCCCTCCATCGGCTGACGTCGGCGGCTGGTAGATCAGCGCGCGCAAGGTGGTGGACCCGCCCGGCGTGCCCAGCACAGGATCGGGCGCCGCCGGCTGGGGCGGCTCGGCCTGCATGGCCAGAATGCGCGGCTTGTTGAGCAAGGTGGGTGTGTTGAAACCGCTTGGACTGCAAGCGAACAGGGCCAGTGCAGCGCCGGCCATCACAGTAGTTGTGCTTTTCATCAGTCGACCAGTCGGAATGAGACGTTGTACTTGAGCGTGGTGGCAGTGGGGACGCCGTTGCGGGTGGCGGGCTCGAATTCGTCGGCCAGGGCCGCCTTCTTGGCGGCCTCGTTGAACTCGGGATAGGGCGATTCCTTCAGGATCTTGACTGAAGTGACCTTCCCTTTTTCGTCGATCCACACAATTACCGGCACGTCGCCTTCAATGCCCTGGGTCTTGAGCATTGGCGGAAATTCCGGCTTCACTTCCTTCTTTCGCTTGGCCTGCGCAAACACCACCCCGGCCACCGGAATGCGCGTGGCCACCGCGTTGGCAACTGGTTTCACTGTGGTCGGACCCTTGTTGATGGTCTGCTTGGGCACTTCCTTGGGCGGCGCCGCGGTGTTGGCGGTCTCGCCCATGCGGGTGTTGCCCACGCCAAAAGCCGGCCCCTCGCCTTCGCCCGCGCCCTCGCCGACGGTAGATTCGAAGCTGAGACCAACCACCCGCGCAGGCTGCGCTTTGGGCGGCTCCTTGGGCTGGGCCTCTACCTTCGGCTGTGGCGCCTGGCGCAGGGGCACCGCGCGCTCGGGCTTTACTTCAGGCTCCGGTTCTTTGGGCGGCGGCGGCGGCTCCTTGGGCTTGGCCTGGCGCTCGTGCACCTCGATGGCGACTTGCTGGGATGCAACCGTCTTCTGGCTGCTGAGGCGGCTGATGCCAAAGGCGGTGACCAC
>PMJE01000597.1 GCA_003157315.1 Myxococcales bacterium
CAGCAGCGCGTACGATTCGCTTGAGCTGGCAGTGAGGACCACCTGGTTGACGTCCACTTCGACGCCACGCCGGGCGTAGTCCGCCACCACGGCAGCGCGCGCGCTTGACAAGCCAAAGGGCGCCGGCTGATAGGGAATGGCGGCGGCGTCGGCAAAGGCCCGCGCGATTTCCTGATTGGGATAGCACAGTCCCACTTGGGTGGGATTGCTCACGGTCAAGTCGAGCAGCCGTCGGCCGGCGGTGCGCGCGGCGGCCTCAGCCCGGGCCAGGGCATTTTCGGCCGTGGTCCAAGCAAGTCGTCGGGAAAAGTGGCGTTGCATGTCCCCGCTAGAGCCGGCCCACGTCTTCTGCGCGCAGCCAGCCTTCGAGTCCATTGGCCAGGCGTACGCGCACCCAGTCCTGATCGCGGTCGAGCAAGCGCACGCGCAAGCCCGCGTGCACGTCGAAGCTGGTGCGGTACCCGGCATCCGCGCCTTCTTTGACGGCCGACATGTCGGGCAAGACGATGCCAAAGGGAATGCGGTCCAGGTTGATGCGCCCGAGCAGCAGCAAGCCCGCCAGCAGCGCGCCGGTGCCCAAGATGGCCGCGCCTGCGGTCAGGGCGGCGCGCGAGTCGTCGGCGGCGCGCCGACGCAGGAACAAGAGGACAAAGCACCCGAGGTACAGCCCGACAAAGAGCCAGGTCTCAGTCGATGCAGTGAAGAAGGTGGCAACCCGAATCCACAAAGCCTCGCGTTCCGCGCTTTCGATCTTGTCGAGCACGCGGCGTTCGGCCAGTTTGCGTGCTTGCGCCAGATTGAAGCGCGCGTCTTCGTCGTCAGGATCCAATCCCAAAGCGCGTTCGAACGCCCAGATAGCGCGACCCAGGCTGCCTTGGCGAAAGTGGGCGACGCCCAGGTTGTAGTAGAGATCGCGCGACACCACATTCTGGCGGTCGAGCTGTTCGTAGGCGGCGATGGCGCCGACGAAGTCCCCGCGGAAGTAGGCGTCGTTGCCCCGCTTCCAAGCCTCGTCGAGTAGATCGGCGCGCGCTGCCCGCGCCGGAAGGACCAGCAGGAGCGCAAAGGCTAGTAGCGCTCCCGCACGCCGGATTTCCGCGTTCACCAGCGCACCTCCGGCGATGAAACCGGCCGCAAACGCGCTTTTTCGATCTGCAGGATGATGTCACTGGCGCGATCTCGGGTCGCGCGCACTTCCTCTGCCGACAGGCTCCCCGGGGAAAAACGGGCGCGGTCGCAATCCTCCAGCGCGGCGAGCGTGGCATCCACCAGCGCCGACGGCAGCCCGGCCTGCGCCAGGGTCAAGCGCAGCTCATCCCAAGACAGGCCCGCGATCTGGGTGCCCAACTTTCCGGTGAGAAACTCGCGTAGCACCCGTTCGATCTCGCCGAAGGCTTGCGCCAGCCGGCCTTCCCGCAGATTGGCCTCGGCGGTGCGCAGGCGCCGCCGCGCCAGCCGGCGCAGCTTGCGCCGCCGCGTGCCCTCGGTTTCCTTGCTCAGGCGCTCGCGCGCAAATGCGACGAAGGCGGTGAGAGCCAGCGCCAGGGGCGGCACGGCGACCACGCCCAGCAGGCCGCGCGATTGATAAAAGCTCGTGCCCAGATCACGGCGCAGGGTGGTGCGGTTGCGCAGCGGCCGGATGTCGAGCGCGAGAACATTCTCACCCCCGGGCGCGGCCGCGGGCAAACTCGCAGTTCCGGTCGCCGCGCTGATGGGACGTGCCCCGGCTGGCTGCGCGCTCTCCGCGCTCACCTCGATGCGCAGAGAATTACTCTTCTCGCTGCCGTAGCTGCCACGTTCGGGATCGAAGAAGGCCAAGCTGAAGGGCGGAATCGTCGTTACCCCAGCTCGCTCAGGCAAGAGCAGGTACTCGACCACCTTGCTGCCCGCCACCCGCTCACCCTGGTCGAGCGTGACCGAAACCTTGGGCTCATATGCCTTCCAGCCCTCCAGGCGCGGCAGGGTAGGCGCGGCCAGCTTGCGCAGATTGCCTTGCCCGCTGATGGCCAGCTTGAGCGTGACCGCCTCGCCCACGTTGACCCGATCACGATCCACCTCGGCGCGCAAGCTGAAGTGACCGACCGCCGAGGAATCGAACTTGGGCGGTTGTCCCGCGGTGGGCAGAGGCAACACCTCGATGGTGAGCTGCTCGGTTTTCAGGCGCTCGGTGCGCAGGGTGGCACCGAAGAAGTCCACGCGCGAGATCTCGGACTCGAGCGGGCTTATGGTCAAGCGCCCGGGATGAAGCGGGAAGAGCGCCTTCTTCATCAGTGGGGCGACCAGGTAGGTGCGTCCCTCGTAGACCTGCTCGGTCATGGAAAGCCCGGCGTGCGGATTGGCAGGCGTCCGGTCCTCGACCCAAAACCCGTCGGTGCGCGGCTCGGCGGTGGTGCCGTACTTGTCCTGTCGCTCGGTAAGATAGAGGGACCATTCCACCAAAATCTCGTCGCCGACGTAGGCCTTGATCTTGTTGGCCTGGACGCGGAGAAAGTTGCGCCGGCCACGGCCCTGCTCTGGTTCGGCGGGCGGGGTATCGTCCTCCACGCCGAGGCCAGGGAAGGGCAGGCCAGGGTTGGGAATGCCGTGGGGAAACCCGCGGCCAGGACGCCGCGCTGCTGGCGCCTGGGCCGAGTCAACCACGGTGATGGTGATCTTCTCGGTACGAAGTTCCTGACCATCCACGTGAACGCGCGCCGGACCTATGTTGAAGGTACCGCGGTCGGGCGCCAGCACCTCATAGTGCCAGCCGTACACCTGGCGCACAAAGGTGCCGCCGCCGCCCATTTGCATCTGGGTGGACTGGCTCGGCCGTTCGGCCAGAGCGCGCAGGCCGCGCAAGTCCGGCGCGCGATAGCCGTCCAC
>PMJE01000600.1 GCA_003157315.1 Myxococcales bacterium
AGGGCGGACCCGGCAGAACGAGTCCGTAGTTGCTCACCAAAATTGAGTGCGCGGCGGGCGATGGCGCAGGCGGCCGCGCGATGTATGGACAATCCGTAGCCGGCCGCGAACTTCGCCTCGCCGATAATCGAGGTGAACGCCGGGTTGACTTCTATCAACTCGACGCCCTCGCGGGCGCAGCGGCCGCGGACCATCTGCGCGAAGCTTGCATAGGCAAAGGCCGAGAGCATCAGGTTGCAGCGAGCGCCGCGGTCATCGTGCTTCTTGGCCGTGAAGTCGAGCTGCTCGACGGCGACGGGCACGCCCTGCGCTTTTGCTTGCAGCACAGCATCCCGAACCGCGTCGCCGATTGTCGCCTTTGCCTGGTCGTCGCAGCGGCCGGCAATTTGCCAGGGCAGGTCATGGGACTCGACCGGGTTGCCGGCGCGGTCGATGCGGTTCAGCGCCAGACCCCACGGGTTGAGGTCGATGCCCAGGCAGCCATTCTGCCGGGAAGTCGTGATCGGTGCGGCGGCCACCCCGAACATGGCCTGCACGTACCAGCGGCCCTCGCGACAGAGGAACCGATAGCTGATCGCCGAATGGCGCTCGATGGCATCTCCTTTGCGAGGGCCTCGGGTGATCGACTGCCTGGTTGGCGTGAGAGCCGCCAGCAAATCGATCCCTCTGTAGCGGAAGGCGACCGGGATCGCCTGAATGCCGCCGCCAAGCGCATCGGGCAAGCGCAGATGCAGCGCGCCGTCGCGAAACTGACAGGTCTGGTTGCCGGCGGTTTCGTCGGCCGAGCCGAGGATGAAGAAGGACGAGGCACGAGCGGCCCCCCACGCCTCATGCCATGCGGCGTGGTCGGCATGCTCGTTGGCCTTGAGATCGAACTGCTCGCGAAACAATTTGCGCGAGCCAAAGCAGAGAGATGGCACCGTGGCCGCCAGGTCGCGCTCGATCCCGGCCTTGCAGTTGAACAAGCGATTCAAGCGGCGCTTCTTCTGGTGGGCGACGAAGCTCGAGCGGGCTTTGGCGATGGCGAGCTCGGCCTTCGCTATCTGCTTGCCGACCGTGGCGAGGTTCAACTTGCGCACCTCGCGCCACGAATCGACCTTCGCGGAAAGCTGCTTGTGGATCGCGTTGAACTGGCGCGCCGTGATCCGCTGCTCGATAAGGAAACGCCGCTTGGCCTCGGCTAGCGCCTCGCCCCTGGCATACAGCGCAACGAATAGCAGCCGTTCGAGTCGCGAGAACAGCGCCGCACACTGCCCCAGGATAGGGAATAGTGTCTCATCGTGCAGGCGCGCCTCAATGGTTATCGTCATGGAGATGAAGGCGCCTCGGGAGGTTCCTCCCCCTGGAGTGCTGTCAGCGCCCTCTTGGCTCGGTTGCTGGCCGAACGCCGGCCATACAGACGGGCGCACATGCTGATAAGCACCGCGATCACGTCCTGCACCAAGTCATCCTTGAGTTCGCTCGCATCGACGACGAGCAGCTTGCGGCCGTCGGCGGCGAGGGCCGCCTCGACGTACTCGGCCCCGAAGCGCATCAGCCTGTCACGGTGCTCGACAACGATTGTGCGCACCTTCGGTTCGCTCAAAAGCCGCATGAGTCCCTGTCGGTGCCCGTTCAAGCCGCTGCCCACTTCAGAGACGGTCTTGATTACGGTGAGCTTCTGGTTGGCCGCGAACACCGCAAGCCTCCCGATCTGCGCCTCAAGATCCTTCTTCTGATCGTGTGAGGAAACACGAGCGTACAGGGCAACGCCAGCATCCTGCGGGCTGTCATCCACAATGATCGTTCCGGTCGGCAGTTGCTTCGCCGGCACCGGCAGCTTGTGGCTCTTGAACATCCGCCACGCCGCCTGATACCCAATCCCCTGTCGCTCTGCCCAGACAGAGAGTTTCATGCGCAAGAAGTGCCCGATTGTGTCGCTTTCATCCCTAAATACTCTACTTCATACTTGCCATAATCAATACATAAGTGTATAGAAGTAGATAAATACTTCAACTGCTCTCAACCCCGAGTCGGTCATCAATGGCGTTGTGGTAGAGACGCCCATCCGCAATTCGCGCGTCGGTGGCCGGATTGGTGACGCTGTCGACATGCGCAACCATGAGGATTGGGCTATTCCGCTGAATGATGCACGCCGATCGCTCTCCGCGGCCGAATTTTTTGAAGAAGATCGGGCCACTGATCGGGCCAGATCGATTGAGGCGCGCAAACGTCTCAGGAAGAAACGATGGCTGGCACGCAACACGTTGGAATCCCTCGACGGTGAAGTGCGGGGGAAGCACAGATGCTGACTGGAAAGGTTGCTGAGAAGACATGTCGGATGATGGTCCGGCGATTGAGGACAGGCGGTTCAAGAGTTCCGCTTCAGGTTGGGCAGTGCGACCGCCCGGATGCTGTTTGATCCCGCGAGGAACCCCCGGCAATCCTGGCCGCCATTCGGCCCCTTGGAGTCAAAAATCACAAGATTGCTCGTCGAGCGCTCGCAACCGATCACCCACCGAGAAGTAACGGCACTGGGCTGTCCTTCCCCCTCAGGGAGGAGCGGCGGCAGGAGATTGTTCATGACGTCGGTCGGAGACACTCCGCTCTCGACCAGCCAGTCCTTGACCGATTGAAAGAAGTAATCGAACAGCCCCTCCGAGTCCACCGGCACGCGGAGCATAGAGTTTCCCTCCATCACGAAGTGGACGATCTGAGCGCTCGACCGGAACCGGGCGGCACCGAAGTAGTACCGCTCTGACGGTCCCGAGTAGAGCGAGAGGATCTTCTCGATCGAGGCAAAAGGATCCTTGGGGTCGAAACTCCGGTAGAGGCGGCCGATTTCATTCGCGTCGCGCTCGGTCGCTGGAGAGCGCCGGAAGATGTCGTCAATTGCCAGCTCCCCGATCAGATCCGGGTAGAGGCGGCACTGGAACGGAGCCTGGATGTGCAAGTTGCTTTGGTCCGGGAGGGAGCGCATTTTCGGGATCGGTGAAGTTTGTTTTGGAGGCTGTGCTGAGAGCTCTGTCAAAGTCCACAAGAGAGGCTCGCAACGCGTTATTGTCTGTCACTATCCCATACCGTCCAACTTGGCCCTCAGAAATAGCTAAAAATAGCGACCCCCTCCCTTTTTTTTGAAGCGTCGCTGCAAAAACGGGTTCCAGGTAGCTCAATACGGCCGGATTAATCGGGGCGTGATTCACTCCGTCCGAGGCCCAAAAACGGCCTCGTTTCATGTAGAATACGTACTGGGCCACATGTGGCAGACCGAGCGGACCCGACATCCGCCTGATCGGGTCGAGCGCTTGGTCGGCTAAAAATGACGGGTGGAGAGGGAAAGTTGGGATCACGAAGTTCTTCTTCGTTGAGTAGGCACGACCGCGTCAGCTTCCTCGATCAGGGCGAGCGTGCGCTCGTATTCCCCGACCCCGATCGCCGCATGCTTATTCAGCAACAAGAACAGCTTCAGATCCATAACAGGCCCCGTACTTTCGATCACGTAGCTGGGGAGCCAGCGCAGCATCTTCTCATGCCCTTCGTCCTGAAGCTCCCAAACAGCCTGCAGCCGCCGCCGGCCGTCCAGCACAAGATATTGATCCTTCGACTGCGGGCGCACAATCAAAGGGAAGAGTAGTCCATCGTATTCCAGTATTTCTTCCTTGAGAATCGAAAGTGGTGGCGGGTTTTCACGTTGGGGAAAGGCCATGGGCAGCGTGAGCTGAGAGGGTTTGAGCTGGAGGAAGCGGCGCTGTGTAAAAGCCATGTGTCCATTATAGGCAGAAGAAAAGGCGGAGTGTCCGTTCGACGGGGGGCGTGGGCCTATAATATGTCCATGGCAACGGATTCTTCAGGTACGCTGGCGAGCATTGAGTCCATCTACGAAGACGGAGATCATGTCATTCTGACCTGCGATGGGACGGCGCATCGTATCCACCGTTGCACCCCCCTTGGTCGCGCGTACACGGGGCTGCGGGATGCCTCACTGAGGCAAACCTGGGGCGAGGCGATGAATGATGCAGTGGCGAAGGGCATTGATCCAGCGGCTCAACCTGAACCACCCCAAAGCCCCGGCTTCCTCGGTCGCCTTTTCGGTCGCAAGCCCGCGGCAGTGCCTCCACGAATCCCCGGAGTGCCCGATTACCGCGCGGCAGCGCAAGCGGTCGGTCTGCCGCCCAACCTAAATCTAGCAGGTCTGAGTGTGACTGAACAAGGAGCGCAGATGCGTTTCTCGGACAACCTCACACGGGCCGTGGATATGAAGTGCAATGCTGCTTTGCGGATCGCGGAGCTTCTCGAGGAAATGGATGCGGTCGGCATTGAGTATTTGCCCGCGATGGAGGCCATGAGCCGGAACACGGGCCGCCCCCTCGTGCGCCTGCAGAAGTTCGGGCCGCCGCCCGTTGCGCGAAAGGTGTCCAGGCAGGTCGCCCAGATGGCGCCTATCGGCGAGGAAAGCAGCATGGCGGACATCAATAATGAACTTGCCGCGCATGCCGTTGAACAAGGGGAGCACTTGGAGTCATTCACCGGTCCACAACCCGTGGAG
>PMJE01000192.1 GCA_003157315.1 Myxococcales bacterium
TCGAACTGGCGGCTCCGCCGGCGGCAAAACCACCCGTGTAGGCCGGCATGTTGGTGGCGCCGCCCGTCGACGACCCGCCTGCGACCGCTACGGTGCCTTGCGCCCCAGCCGAGCCGCCCGTGCCTCGGGGCTCGTTTGACGCGGACAAATCGCCCGGATTGGACGAAAAGTCCAGTGGCGTACGACCGCAGCTCGACATTGCCATGNNCCAAGCCAACCCAACAAGAAAGCGGTACGCGATGCCCATTCCGACCAACGGTAGCACCCCCAGGGATCCGAGTGCAGTTCCACATCACGGACTCATCGAATCCAACACCCCCAACTTAGCGAGCGGCCGCACTCGGGTGGAGGGGATGTAGTCTGCCAAGATCTGTTGTCGGCCATTCGGGATGGCTGATGACGCATGGAAACATGGGGCTTGTTTGGACTCGGCTCTGGACACGACGGGATCTTCGACCAGGCGGAAGTCTCGTGACTGGCAGCGAGTCTCGGCCCGCTCACTGGCAGAAGGGGGGATTCTTGTCGGTGCAGGTGTCGGTCGAGGCAGGCGTGTTGGTGCACGGCAGGTCGTTGGACTGGTTGCAATTCGACGGACAGCTCTGGCAACAGATTGCATTGCCGCCAATGAGGGAGCCGTCGCAGCCGCTAGTGACAATCCCGCCGCACTGCTGGCACGGGCCCGCGATGCAAGCCAAGCCGGCGTGGCAGAACCCGGCCAGTGAATTGCCGCAGGGCGCTGTCTGGTAATCTGTCCGCGCGCCACACTGCTGTTTGCGCGCCTTGGTATCGGCACAACCGGCGCAATCCACCGAGCTGTTGTTCTGCGATCCGTGCCCGGCGTGCGAACAACGGCCGCAATAGCGCCCGCAGGAATACACGGTATCGTTGCCAGCTCCGCTCGAATCGTTGTGATCCGCCGAGCCTTCGTCCCCCGCCCAGTGCAGCATCTCGTGCAGCATGATGTTGCACTTGCCGTTGGCATCGAGCTTGTCCCACTCTGCTGGATTGATATTCATCTCGGAGTTGCTGAACCACGGCGAACCCCAACCTTTGGTCGTGGCGATGACTCCGCTGCAGCCGCCGCCGCAACCGATGTCGAGCGGCATCTTCGAGTCGCCCAGGGTTGCCGCCATCAGGTTGTTGTATTCCTGCGTGTTGGTATTCGCGAGACAGAGCGCACCCTTGGTCAGTGCACAATCGAGCGCCTGGGCGATGCTGTTGGAGTCCTGCTCCCCGCACTGCCCTGAATCGGTCCCGGTCTTGACGGTCGGGCTTGTCTTGGATGGCTGATAATTCGTGCCCCCAGAGGGGAATCCGCTCATGCCATCGCAATTGCCGGTGCCACCGTAGCGCCAGGAGTCGAGTTGCAGCGTACTGACCACGATGAAGTTTCCGGTCTCCGCAGCGTCGGTTTCTGCCGTGTAGCTTTGGACATCGGGCGTGGCGGCTTCGGTCACCCAGGTGTAACGGTGATCCATTTTGCCATTGAGATCGGTATCGACGGTGAGAACCTGCTTCTGTTCGGTCGCGGTGACCGTGGTCACCATCACCTGCTCGGCCACGCCGTCGCCGTCAGCATCGACCGTGACTGTGGTCGTGCCCTTGCCATCCGAGCTGAGGATGTACTCGGGCACGCCGTCACCGTCGTGATCATCCTGGTAGACGTACGATCCATCGGAGTTCGTGACCTGCGTCGCATCGGGTATTCCGTCGCCGTCGAGATCAGCGGGTTGACCTGCCTTGAGTTTTGCAATCTCCGCCACCAGGCTCTGAAGGTCCGCGCTGGGCGTGTAGCCCGAACCCGCCAGGGTGCCGCCGGTACCCGACGCGCCAGCCGCAGCCCCCGCAGCGCCGTTCCCTCCTGCACCCGTGAGCCCGATGCCGCCTGCCCCGCCACTGGAGCCGCCCGCGCCTGCCGGTTGCGAACCATTTGCCGGGCAGGTAGCCGCCACCGCCGCGGTCAGGCCACTGAACACCAGCGAGAGATCGTCGGCGTAACCATCATTCGCTGTCCCGTCGGTACGCAGCATGGAGAGCACGACCAACACCGTGCGGGTTCCCGACGGCACCGTGCCGTTCGACGACCGCTGCAAGAGCCCGGTGGCGTCCTTACGGTCGGCCGCCGTGACAGGGCCAATGCTCCCCGTGCCGAGAATGACGCCCGATGCGTTCTGAAAGGTCACGGTCAGCGTCGCGTTGTCTTCTTGGTCCTGGTAGCCGCCCAGCCAGCCCGACAGCGCGTAGGTGACGTGGCCGGTGTCGATCGAACTGGCATACTGGCTCACCTCGGCAGTCTGCGTGAGCGACGAGGTGTCCTCGGTCGGACCGCCCGAAAGCAGGTTCAATCCGCGATCGGCCGGCCCGGGGTCGGTGGGCGCCGGCCATCCATCCACGCCATACTGGGCCGCGGTAGCCTCGCCAGCCGAGGCCCAGCCCGGGGTCGGCACCGGGCTTCCGTCAACTGAGCCAACCGCTGCTTCGGCGTTTCCGTTGACGATCAGGTTGCACGATGAGCCGGTCGAGCTCTTCGTGGAGCTCTTCGTGGATCCACCGCAGCTGGCACAAAGCACGGCGACGCAAGAAGCGATCAGCCAGACCTGTGCGTTCTTCATATTGCGACAAAGTGAACAGCAGTAAATATGCATGATAGAGCATCATATACGAACCTGCGCGAAGCCGGGTCAGCAATCTTGGGTACACAGGAAACAGCGCTGGAGAGGGACGTTGCAGAACCACCCGACGCAGCCTGAGCGCAAGCTAAGCTCAAGACTTTCCAGCAGCCAGAGCGCGATGCGTGCAACGCGGTCACGACATCAGGGCTTCAGCCAGGAAGCGGGGCGGCAGAGAAAAAAGAAAGCACGAACTGACCTTCCACTCTCCCCGCCGGCCCCTTTTCACTGGTAGGCTGGGTTCAATACGTCTGAAGGCGCTGGCACGGCCTAAGAATTTTGACTGGTGACGGAGGTTTTTCATGCGGCTCTCGCAATTGTTTCAACGGAAAAATGGGTTTCTCGCACTGCTGGCTACAACTATTTCGCTCACTGGCTGCGGGCCGCAACAACCGGTCAGTGTCTCTGTCCCGGATCCCGGGTCGCAAGTGGTGGACGCGGGCAGCAGCGATGTGGTGATCCGCGAGCGCTACATCTTGGTCATTCCAGACGCGCCTGAGCAAGCGCCCGACGTCGCGCCTTTGCAGCCCGATACGCCTCCTGCACCGGTGGTCATCTGTGGAGACGGCATCTT
The DNA here is from genome assembly GCA_003157315.1 of Myxococcales bacterium. Next base: position 3,244 of record PMJE01000192.1, read on the forward strand.
GAATGTCCCCGAGGGCGAGCAGTGCGACGATGGCAATACCTATCCGGCTGATGGCTGCGGCTCGACCTGCCTGCTCGATGAAGGTTGGATCTGCCCGGAGCCGGGCAAGCCCTGTGTGAACACCACGGTCTGCGGCGACGGCCGAATCTCGGGTACCGAGCAGTGCGACGACAACAACACCGCCAGCGGCGACGGTTGCAGTGACAAATGCGAGATTGAGAAGGGCTGGATCTGCCCCACCCCGGCCGTGCGCTGCCAGGCCGCTGCGTGCGGCGACGGCCTGATGGTGGGCAGCGAGGCCTGCGACGACGGCAACACCGCAAGTGGCGACGGCTGCAGCGCCGCCTGTCGCGTAGAACCCGGCTTCTTCTGCCCCACGCCCGGCGCTGCCTGCCAGAAAACCGTTTGCGGCAACGGCGTGCTCGAGGGTGACGAGGGTTGCGACGACGGCAACAAGTTCCCATGGGACGGCTGTTCGCCAACCTGCGAGCGCGAACCCACCTGTACCAATGGCGAATGCGCTTCGGTCTGCGGCGACGGCATGATCCTGGCCGGCGACGTAGAGGAGTGCGACGACGGCAATCAGCAGGACGGCGACGGCTGCAGCAGCACCTGCACCAAGGAGCCCGGCTGGGCCTGCGTCATCACTCCGGTTGCGACGACCAACCAGCTCTCATTGCCGGTGGTGTATCGCGACTTCATTTCCCTGCCCGCCCCGGGCTATACCCGCCACCCCAACTTCGAAGACAACATCGGTACGGGTGTTACAACAGGCCTGGTCATGTCTGCGCTGGGCGCCGACGACAAGCCTGTGTACGCGGGGATCTGCGACAACGCCAGCGCCAGCGCGACGGTTTGCCCCCACGGCCGCCAGCTGACCACCCAGGCTGACTTCGACCAGTGGTATCGCGACACCACCATGAGTGTGCGCGCTGACAGCTTCATCATACTCACGCTCAATGCGACTGGGCAGTATGTGTTCAACGGTGGAAGTCCCGGGAATCCCTTCCTGCCCTTTGGCAAGACTGACTTGACCGGCGTGGGCTGGGTGGCCCAGGGCCATGAGCTGGCGGCGGCTGCCGGCGACTTCGGTTTCACCACCGAGGTCCACTACTGGTTCCAGTTGCAGGGGGGCGAGACCCTTAATTTCTCGGGGGACGACGACGTTTGGATCTTTTTCAAGAACACCCTGCTCATTGATCTGGGCGGCAGGCACGCCCAGACCACCAAATCAACCAGTCTGACCGACGCCCAGATAGCGACACTCGGTCTCACCAAGGGACGCATCTACGAGATGGCGCTCTTTCACGCCGAACGACACACGGATCAATCGAACTTTACCCTCACGCTCAATGGGTTCGGCCGCTCCAAGACTGTGTGCACGCCGATTTGTGGCGATGGCATCGTGGTCAAGGGTGAAGTATGCGACGACGGTACGCTCAACGGGACCTATGGGCATTGCAACGATACTTGCACCGGGTTGGGCCCGCATTGTGGCGACGGCGTGCTGCAGGCTGCCGAGGGGGAAGAGTGCGATGACGGTGTGAACCTGACCACCTACGGGATCAACGGCAAGCCCGGCTGCGCCCCAGGGTGTAAGCTGAGTCCCTTCTGTGGCGACAGCAAGACCGACAGCTTGTTCGGCGAACAGTGCGATACCGGTGGCGTGAAGTTGGCCGACAGTAGCTGCCAGCTCAACTGCACCTACCGTCCCTTCTGCGGTAACGGCGTGCTCGACGTCGCAGATGGCGAGACCTGTGACGATGGCAACACCATCTCTGGCGACGGCTGCTCATCGTTCTGCACCAAGGAGATCATAATCCCCTAGCCGCGTCCGTGGTGCCCGGGAACTCATCGGCGGACTAGGGGGTGTCCCCGTAGGGTTGGTTCTCCGTGCTCTCTGCGGTGGAAAAGCTAGCTGCGTCGCCGCCTGCGCAGCCGGCCGGCGAGGATGAGCAAGCCCAAGGCGAAGAAGCTGCCCGAGGTGGAGTTCCCCGCCACGGAGCAGCCACTGCCTCTGGGGGGAAGATCCGGGGTTGGCGCGTCTGGGGTGCCGGGGGTGGCTGCAGCATCGGCGCTTGCCAGCACCGGGCGTGCATCGGCTCCAACTCCTGCATCGGGGGCCATCTGAGACCCTGTATCCGGGCTGGGCCGAGCGTCGGCCACGACTTGCACGGCGGTGTCCTGCTTGAGTCCGACATCGGGGCCCGACCTGGGCCGAGCGTCGACCACGACTTGCACGGCAGTGTCGAGCTTGAATCCGGCATCGGGGACAGGGACGGGCTGCACATCGGATTCGCTGCCGGTATCTTGGACCGGCCTGGTCGCGTCGACCGCAGGCCTCCAGTCGACAGGAGGGGGTGTTGCGTCCACGGCAGCATCCGCGCCAGCGTCGATGCACGAAACATACTGGGTGACGTACTTGGTCTCCCGATAGTCACTGGCGCTGGCCAAAGACAGGCCAACATCCGGATCTGTCGATCCGTAGGAGAATGTCAGGGTCAGTTTGGTGAGGCGGTCGCCCTCCTGGGCCAAACCTGCTAGGTACGAAACGCTGGTCGCGGTCAGGTCGCCCGAATATCCGAGTACGCGATTGCTGCTTGCGCCATCGGAGAACGCCAGTTGCTGGTCGCCCGTGGTAATTGCAAAGATCCGCCAGGAAAATCCACTTGCGTAGATACCCGTCGAACTGGTGCCCGCGCTCGCCATGCGCGAGGGCACGACCGGCACTGCGGAGCTGAACGATAGCTTGACCGGACCCAGGGCTTTGCAAACCTTGCCGCTTCCGCCGTCCGGGCCTGCCCCTTGGCTGATCTTGAAAGCCACAAAGTACCAGCCCTTTTGCACATAGTAAGAAAACACGCTCGATGCCGCCGGGGAGTAGGAATACCCATTGGTGGTTAGCCAATCGGTGAACGACTCTTCGGTGTCGGCCTTAAGCTGAACCCAATCGAGAAAACCCACGTGACCGCTCGCTACCACACTCGTGCTGGCGTCTACCCCAGTGGTTGTGCCCCCTGCCGCGCCACCGGAGCCGTTGTATCTGGGGTAGCAAGAGGTCACCGTGACGTAGGTCGGCTGTGACAAGAGATCGACGGTGGTGAAGGCTTGCTGGTCGGACAAGGCCGGGGACGCCGTGAGAGTCGAAGGGACCGGAAGGATCAATCCGAAATTGCTGGCGGTGCCGCAGAATGTCGGCTGAAACACGTAGGTCTCTACGCCGTTCTTGTAGGCCACGATGATGTCCTGTTGCGGATTCGCCTCGATTCCTGTGCCAAAGGGCGCGCCACAGGGGAAAACCGAGCGGGCAACAAGCAGGGCTGCGAAGCTGGCGGCGAGTGCAAGATAGGTCTTCATGGTTGGTCTCCTTTCCCGCCGTTCACTTCGAGCCTTCGGGATACACACAACGGAATCCAACGTTGGGTGCCCACAGGCCCGGCAGTTCGGCCTTGCGGCAGGTGGTGCGCAAAGAACTTTCCCCGCTCACCCAGCAACCACCGCGCATGACCTTCAATGTGCCACTTTCAGGGCCGATGGGATCCTGACTGGGGCTGCGGCTGTAATAGCCCGCATCGTACCAATCCGACGTCCATTCCCAGACATTTCCCGCCATATCGAAAGCGCCGTAGGGGCTTTGGCCCGCCACCCGGCGGCCCACGCGATCCGTGTCACCCACGCAACCGGCGAAATTGGCTTTCGTGCAATCCGGCGGGCTCGCGCCCCAGGGATAGGTGCGCGGGGCATCGCTCCCGGCTGCGGCGCGTTCCCATTCCGCCTCGCTGGGCAGCCGGCCACCGGCAAAAGCGCAAAATTGGGCGGCCTGCTTCCAGGACACGTGAATCACTGGGTAGTCGGCAAAGATAGGGTTGTCGAAGTAGTGGGGCCGCGCATTTGAACTTGGGAGCGCAGGGGCGGCACAGACACCGGCAGTCACGCAGGCGCGATAGCGGGTATTGGTGACCTCGTAGCGGTCCATCACAAAGGCCGAACCATCCACGCGGTGGATCGGCTTCTCGTCCGCCGCCCCAGCCTCGCTTCCCATCAAGAAGGATCCCGCGGGAACGTGTACCGGGCTGGGATTCAGGGCCGGTGCCACGCAGTTGGGCGCATCATCGACCAGGCCGTTGCAGTCGTCGTCCTTGAAGTTGCAGATCTCGACTGCGCCGGGGTGCATGGCTGGATCGTGATCATTGCAGTCAGGCCCGGCCGCACACCCGATGCCATAGCCGTCGCCGTCTTCATCCGTGCAGCCCGGCGCGGCCGTGCCCCGAAGCGGGCCGGCCTTGGCCCCGGATCGCGCGAAGAGCACGAATCCGGCAGCGCCCGCCAACAGTGAAACCCCGACCAAGAGAACAGATGTCTTCTTCATGCCTCGTCACCTCATGCAATTGCCCCGCCAACGGGAAGATGGCCTGGATTCCAGCCCTTGCCCTTGGCGAGGACGACACGATCAGGGCAGATATGTCAGCCCCACCACACCGCAGACTGTCATCATGCGCCCGGTACCCGGGCGAAAGCAAACCGCGCGCACCGGTGCTACGGTGGGGAGCGTGCCCGAGTTGCCTGATCTGGTTCACGTGGCAATCAGCCCATCGAAGTGAAGGTTCGCGACTTCCTCAAGGTACGCGGTCGCGCGGGCGCGCCCTGTCCGGTCTGCGCAACCACCATCCGCCGCGTGCGCGTCGGCCGCGACGACGCCTGCTTCTGCCCCACCTGCCAACCCACCGAGCGCAAAGTGTTCGTGGACTTCCGCAAAGTGCCGGGAACGGCGAAGAAGAAGCCGATGGGGTGAGACTGTCTGCCTTCAATCGCGCCAGCGACCGCGATCTGCGGTACCATGGCGTCTGGCTGGCGGGCANNCCGTGAACAAGAAAGACCTGTCGGAACGGGACATCTGCACCAAGTTCATCACCCCGGCCCTGACCGCGGCCGGGTGGGACATCAACTCGCAGGTGCGTGAACAGGTCTACTTGACCGACGGCCAGGTCATCGTTCGTGGTCGCATGGTTCGACGGGGCGAGCGGAAGTTCGCCGACTACGTCCTCTTCTACAAGCCGAACATCCCCATCGCAGTGGTGGAGGCCAAGGACAACACGCACCGGGTTGGGGACGGCATGCAACAGGCCCTGACCTATGCCGAGATGCTGGGCGTGCC
>PMJE01000557.1 GCA_003157315.1 Myxococcales bacterium
CCCTCCCGCGATGGTGCGCGGCGAGCAAAGCTCGCCGGCTCCCCACGCGACTAGCAACCCTACGTCTTCGCGATCAGTCGCGCGGTAATGACGCCTTCGATCTTGCGCAGCTTCTCGACCTGTGCCTCGGCCACGTTGCCGTCGATGTCGATGATGTTGTAGGCCAGTTCGCCCGCGCTCTTGTTCATCATGTCGGCGATGTTGATCTTGTCGGCGGCCAGTACCGTCGTGATCTGGCCCACCATATTGGGCACGTTGGCGTTGGCAACCACGATGCGATTGCGGCCCATGACCGGCAACGCGCACGCAGGAAAGTTGACCGCGTTCTTCACGTTGCCGTTCTCCAGAAAGTCGCGCACCTGCTCCACCGCCATGACCGCGCAGTTGTCCTCGGCCTCGGGCGTGGACGCCCCCAGGTGGGGAATAGGGATCACGTTGGGCACATCCAACAGGTCATCATCGGGGAAGTCGGTGACGTAGCAGCCGACCGTGCCCGCCTTCATCGCTTCGAGCAGGTCGGCATTCTTGACCAGACCACCGCGCGCCAAGTTGACGATGCGCACGCCCTTCTTCATCAAGGCAAACTTGTCGCGATTGAGCATACCCTTGGTCTGGTCCATGAGCGGGACGTGCAGGGTGATGTAGTCCGACTGGGCCAGCAACATGTCCAGGCTGGTGGCACGGCGAACCGTGCGCGCGAGACCCCAAGCCGCCTCGACCGAGATGTACGGGTCGTAGCCCGCCACCTCCATGCCCAGCGCCACCGCATCGTTGGCAACCATCACGCCGATGGCGCCGAGGCCGATCACCCCCAGCTTCTTGCCCTTGATCTCGGGCCCGACGAAGTCGTTCTTGCCCTTCTCCACCAGTGGCCCCACCTCCTTGCCCTTGCCCTTGAGCGNNTCGACCGGGATGTTGTTCACGCCGGCACCAGCGCGACCGATGGCCTTCACCGAGGCAGGCAACTGCATGGTGTGCATGTCTGCGCTGCGCACCAGGATCGCGTCAGGATTGAGCATCTCCGAGGCGATCTCGTATTGCTCGCGCGGAAATCCCTCTAGGCCAATCATGGCAATCTTGTTCAGGGTCTGGATCTTGAACATGGTCATGCTCCCTCTGTGTCTGGCGGTTCACTCGCTACGGCGGAGGCATCCTGTCCGATAACCTACAGAGCGTCTAGCCCCCAAAATGCACATGCAATTGCCGCGGATGGCTATCGCGGGCATTCGCGGAATGATCGCCGTTCTGGCGCCACATGGCCGCGCCGGTTACCATGTTTGTATATGTTTCCCTGGGTGGGGCTCTTTTTGGGCACGTTGCTCCCCGTGGCGCCAGCCGCGGATCTCGCAGAGTGCCCGGGTTGTTCCGGCGAGGCCTTTCCCGCCGAAGCCCTGGTCCCGGTCAGCGATGAGCGGGCTCTTCACCTGCTGCCGCCTTTGCGCGAACGGAGCAAGAAAGAACTCTGGCTGGCTGACAAGGCCCATCGCCCCGACGTCCATGTGACCGACGAGCAACTGCGCCCGCCCCGCATCTGTCACGCGGGCAAGAAGCCACTGCCGCGCCAACCTTGCGCGCAGGCGGCCGAGAGGCTGGCGGGACCCAAGCCGCCGGTGGGCGCGCGCGTGCAGCCACTGGCCACCCTGCACAATCAGTGGACGCGGGAGTTGATGACCTTCATTCCCGGCCAGCCCTACCTGGCCAGGTTCCGAACCTTCCTGCGCGACCACTTCACCAACCAGGCGACCAGCGTGGACCCGGAGTTGGCCGACGTGCTGGTCTCGGCAGCCCTGCACTTTCACGCCCAGCGCATAGACGTGGTGTCGGGCTATCGCTCGCCCAAATACAATCTGATGTTGCGCAAGAAGGGCCATCAGGTGGCGCGCGAGAGCCAGCACACGCAAGGCAACGCCGTCGATTTCCGCATCCGCGGGGTGCCCACCGAGAAACTCCTCGGCTTCGTGCGCTCGCTGCGCCTGGGCGGGGTCGGCTTCTACCCGCACGCGCGATTTGTCCACAGCGATACGGGTCCGGTTAGGTATTGGCAGGGATCGTAGCCAGTCTCTTTGCCCGCCAAAGCGCCGGCTTGCACTTTGGAGGCACCTGTCTAGAATAGTAGCGATTGTGGCTTTTCGGCTGGAGGAGACCAGTCCGATGATGATGAGAACCATTCTTCGCAATTCGGCAATCCTGGCCTTTCTCAGCCTCGACCTTAGCGGCTGCGGTTCGTCGACGACGCCCAACCCATCCGCCCTCACCGGAGATTGGTTCCGCTGCAAGCTGAGCGACTGCACGGTGCTCGACAGCACGGGCGTCAGATTCAACGATGACCGCACCTGGCAGATGCTGCATCAGCTTGGTATTCCCGATTACTCACCTGACCTGGGGTACTGTCTGGGCAGCGGACAGGACGACGCAGGCATGTATGAATGGAATGGGTCCACTCTCAACACGACGGACGGTCTGGGCAGGGACGCGGGTGGTGGCACCGTCACGTTCCCAGATCAGGAGACGATGCAACTTACCGAGAGCTCAGGAAGCGTTGTGCTTTTCAAGAGAATCACTCCGACCCGCCTGACCGGTCCGTGCACTTGATACCGGCGGCTGCACGCGCCGCTGCTCGTTCGCTCGCTTGTCGAACCGACCTGGCCTCGGCTCGTATCTCTACTTGGGGAAGAATAGGCGCGCTTTGCCGAAGCGAATCGTCTCGATATATCGCTCCTTGAGGAACTTGCCCGCCTCGGGACACCATTTCTGCAAGTCAGCCCATCCGTCGGGTCCCCAATACAGCCCATCCATGATGACGAGTGCGGCGGGAGGCTGCGCGGCGAGTTCGCGCGCCAGTTCCTTGGCCTGCTGCAACTGATGGTCCGTGATGATCTTGGCCCGCGCGGGGGTTGGGGCGCCGGCCAGCGCTGCGGTCATGTTCAGTTCCCAGCCCGCCGCCACGTAGCGGGTGGCCGCCTTGCGCTCGGCAAGAAAGAGCACGTAGGGATCGATGCCCCAGTGAAAAACCCGGTCTGTGGGTTTGGTGTGGGCCTTGAGGTACTCGGCAGCGTGATGCAGGTCGCCCGACTGGTAGCTGCCGTTGTTGAAGTTGTTGTAAAACTGGTCCGTTTTACGTGACTGTGGTGTCGCGAATCGGTCGGGAAAATCCAGGTGGGCCAACTGCGGACTCTTGGTCGCCACGTCGACGCTGAGAAAGGCCAGCACCAAGACCCCGGCCAAAGGAATCGCGCGAAGGTGCTTTTCCGGCAGGCAGGTTTCGGAAAGCCACAGGGCGAGCAGGCCGCCCTGCAGCCACATGAAAGCTGACAGGGGCTGGTAGTGGTACTCAAAGCCCTTGTTTTGGATGAGCAGACTGGCGAGGCCGACCAGCCCGCCCAGCCCGATGGCGACGAAACGCCTCGGGAGCTGGCCCATGGCAATCATGCCCAGGATGGCGGCGCTGATAACCAGCGACCAGCTCACTGGGTAGGCGTTCATGATTACGTTGCGGCCCTTAGCCCAGATGTACGGATAGAACCGCGGAACATCAACAAAGCTCATGCGGAGGAATTCAATCGGCGATCCAACCAGGGCTAGCAGGAGAAAATGGAAGACCGCCGCACCGAGCATTCCAAGACACAGTCGTCCGAGAAGCTGCTTGCGCCGACCGGCCAACTCGGTATCCACCAACACTGCGAGCATCTGAGGAAATGCAAAGAGCAGCATCGTCGGCTTGGCAAGACACGACGTCGCGACCAAGAATCCACTGAGCAAAAGCAGCCATTGAGCCAGTCGCTCGCGCCGCCTCTCGGCGGTGAGCACGTGCCCGACCACCTGGGCCAGGTAGCCCGGAAGGATGAACCAAAGCGCATATCCGTCGCGCTGCGCCTGGGTCCAAAAATTGTGGAGTTCATATTGAGCCGAAAGCAGGGTCCAGAAGGCCAGCGCCCAACATGACCGCACCAGCCAAGACGGCTTTTCACTTTGCTCGGTCCTCGTATCCGAGCGGAGGACGAAGCCGGGAAGAAAGAACCCAACCAGAGCGAAAACCAAACTGGTGGTGCCCAATTCGAGCAAGCGAAACACGTGGTCGTCGGCCCCGCCGAGCATGATAAAAAGGCAGTGGACATACGCACCCATCGGACCATTGGCATCACGAGCATCGCGATAGAGACGGTCCCCATGGCGGAGTGCCCACCCCGAGTAGTGAAACGTTCCCTGGTCGCGGCCCATGCCATTGTAGGAAGCAACCCAGGTACTAAGGAAAACCCAGTAGAGTGCCGGAAGGGCAATGGCCAATGCAACTGCCCAGCGAGCAGCGTCGGAGCCGGCAAAACGCCGAACTACCGGCGCCAAAGGTCGTAATTTGGCGAGGTAGCGTCGCGCGCCGTCTGCGATGCGAACCAAGAATCGCATGGTAGGGCGCGCACAGTAGCACACATCAGAGGCCGTTCAAAACCTCGGCGCTGCGCCAGCCCGGAAGAAGCTCGTTGCTCGCGGCGATCACCGCGAAACCGGGAAGCTCAAGTACCGCATCCGCTTCATTTCCAAGCGACCGCGGGTCACGGTGTCGAGAATGAAACCCGCACAGAGCGAGAGGAACGCCAGCAACATGATGGCCGCGGACAGAAACGCCGTCGGGAACCGCGGCACCAGGTGTGTCGCGAAATAGGTTACGAACAGCGGGTAGGCAAGCACCAGGGAGAGCAGCGCGCAGAACGCGGCAATCACGCCGAAAAACAGCAGTGGTCGTTCCTCCTTCAGCAGCCTGACAATCGACAGGAGGATGCGGATGCCATCCTTGATGGTGCTCAGCTTGCTGTTCGAGCCATCTGGCCGCGATTCATAGGGTGTGGCGACCTCGTCCACCGGCATGCGCAGCTCGAGTGCGTGGACGGTCAACTCGGTCTCGATCTCGAAGCCGGTCGACAAGGCGGGGAAAGACTTGACGAATCGCCGCGAAAGCACCCGGAAACCGGAAAGCATGTCCTGGATGCGGTTGCCGAAGACCATGGCCACAATCCCAGTCAGGATCCGATTCCCAAAGCGATGACCGGCGCGAGAGACAACAGATTCCTGGGTGATGCGCACCCCATTGACCATGTCGAGCAAGTCGGACTGGAGCTTGTCCACCATGGTGGCAGCCGAGGCCGCATGGTAGGTCGCGTCGCCGTCCACCAGGACGTAGATGTCGGCCTCCACGTCGGCGAACATGCGGCGGACAACGTTGCCCTTTCCTTTGCGCGGCTCACGCCGAACCACGGCGCCCGCGGCAAGCGCCAGTTCCGCGGTTCGATCGGTCGAAGCGTTGTCGTAGACGTAGACAGTGGCGCTCGGGAGCGCGGTGCGAAAATCGGCAACAACCTTTGCCACTGCAGTCTCTTCGTTGTGGCAAGGCACGAGCACGGCAATACGCGGGGCAACCGTCTTCTCACCGACACAACTGGATCCCACGGGCATCGCGGTCATCCGCGCTGATCCGCTGGCGGCGGATCGCTTGCCATCGCTAACAGGCGGCAGCTCCATTGCTAGCTCCCGACTATCATGGCGGGGACCACGCCGCAACCGCGGGCGTGCGCCTCGCTTGGCACGTGTCCAGGGGACGGAGCAAACCCTTTGAGGGTTCCCGTATCGGTGCTATGTTGCTTGCCCCGACGTGACGGAAAACATCGGCGACCTATGCAGTGACCAGACCCGCGCGCCTAGCAACCGCGTCGGTCTGCGGTTGGTCCAACCTACTGGTTCGATTTCTGAGTTCACGTTTGGGGAACTGGACGCGCTGTCCAATCGCTTCGCCAATGTTCTAGGAGATCTTAAGCAAGGCCCGGGCAAGATTGTCGCCATTCTGCTGCCCAAGTGCGCTGAGGCGTTCTACGGCTCGCTCGGTATCCTGAAGCTTGGCTCAGTCGTTCTTCCTCTGTTCGCAAACTTCGGCGCTCTCGGGCTCGTCGATCGATTGGCCGATGCGCGAGTTTCATGTGTGATCACCAAGCGGTCCCTGCTGCCTCGCCTGCAAGGCATTCGGACGCAGCTCCCCTCGCTTCGAACGATTCTGCTGATTGACGGCGACGCAGATCTCGAACCGGATATTTTGAGCCTTCCGCTCCGGATGCGCGACGCATCGGATGTCTTCCCATCGTTCGCCGTGCAGGCCGATACGCCGTCCATCGTGCATTACACCTCGGGATCGACCGGAAAGCCCAAGGGGGTCCTGCACGTCCATGGTGCAGCCGACTATTTGCGCCGCACCGCCGAGGAGATCCTTCAGCTGCGTGATGACGACATCTACTGGTGCACGGCGGACCATGGTTGGATCACTGGCACGTCGTACGGAATCATCGCGCCCTGGCTGCTGGGCGTGACGCAAGTCCAGTTCGTCGGCGCCTTTGATCCGGATGCTTGGTTCCGCGTCCTGCAAGACCAGCACGTGACAGTCTGGTACACGGCCCCCACCGCGCTCAGGATGCTCATGCGCGCCGACGATGTTGACTTTGGCAGCTACGACATTTCCCATCTGCGCAGCATCTTCAGCGTGGGCGAGCCCCTCAATCCCGAAATCAGTCGCTGGGCGGGCAAGGTCCTGGGGCGCCAAGTGCACGACACCTGGTTCCAAACCGAAACCGGCGGGATCATGATTGCCAATCGACCCGGTTTGGCCGTCAAACCTGGTTCGATGGGCAAGCCGGTTTCTTCCATTTGCGCGGACGTCGTGGATGCCGGCGGCAAGTCGTGCTCGCCCGGCGTCGTCGGGAGACTCTGCCTGCGCTTTCCCTGGTCATCGATGTTTCGCGACTACCTCAATCGAACCGATGCTTATCGCGGCAAGTTTTCTCAGGATCTCTACGATTCGGGTGACTTGGCCTATCGCGATGCGGACGGCTATTTCTGGTTTGCCGCCCGCGCCGACGACGTGATCAACACCTCGGGGCACCTGGTGAGTCCCTTCGAGATAGAAAGCTGTCTCCTCGAACTCCCAGAGGTTGCAGAATCCGGTGTGGTCGGCGTGCCGGACCCGATCCTGTTTGAGAAGATCGTCGTGTTCGTTTCCCTGCAGCAAAGTGCGACCCCGGATGAGAACCTTGCATTGAAGATCCGATTGCATGTCGCCCACCGACTGTCGGCGGTGGCCACACCTCAGGATGTCATCTTCGTGGACACCGTTCCCAAGAACAAGAGCGGAAAGATCCTTCGCCGCGTCCTTCGGGCTAGATACCTCGGACAAGATCCCGGCGATGTCTCGACCCTGGAGGATCAGTTATGAAGTGCGCGGAAGGGTTGAATCAGATTTTTCGACTTGTGCTCAACAACCAGAAGCTGAGCGTGACGCGCGAAATGACCCCGAACGATATCGAGGGTTGGGATTCCATGGCGCACCTCAATCTCATTGCAGCGGTCCAGTCGCGCTTTGGAATCAAGTTCGAAACCAAGGAGCTGCGCAGAATCCGGACGGTGGGGGACCTGGCCCAACTGATCGACAGCAAGACTGCCTAGCTTTGGGTGTGAAGTGGTCTTCAGCTCCGTCCTCTTCCTTTTCGCCTTTCTACCGGTAACCCTGGCGGTCTACTACGCGGTTCCTTCGCTCAGGGCGAAGAACATCTGGCTCTTGGCAGCTAGCCTCTGGTTCTATTCCTGGGGCGAACTGCGCTATTTGCCGCTCCTCCTCTCTTCGATTGCCGTCAACTACGTGTTCGCATTGTTGGTGGGTTGGTACCCAAAGGGAAGTCGAGTTCGTCTGGTGTGGCTCACCCTGGCGGTCACCGCCAATCTGGCCTTGCTGGTGTACTTCAAGTACTGGTGTTTCCTGCTGTCCAACCTCAGCTTTCTATTTCGGTGGCTCCATTGGACGGTGCACACGCCTACGATTCCGCTGCCTCTGGGAATTTCATTCTTCACGTTTCATGCCCTGTCGTACATCATCGATGTGGCGCGCGGACATGTGGCGCCACAAAGGAGCCCGCTGCGACTGGCGCTCTACATATCGCTGTTTCCTCAATTGGTGGCTGGGCCAATCGTGCGCTACGGCCACGTGGCACACGAACTGGGGTTGCGGTACCACACCTGGGAGAATTTCGCGTTCGGTGTCTATCGCTTCGCGGTTGGCCTGGCCCGCAAGGTACTAATCGCGAACGTGGTCGGGGCGGTCGCGGACAAGTGCTTTGCCCTGCCCTCGGGCAAGCTCACCGCTGTCTACGCCACCTTGGGAATCATTTGTTACTCACTTCAGCTCTACTTCGACTTCTCGGGCTACTCGGATATGGCCATCGGACTGGGACGCATGTTCGGCTTCCATTTCCGCGAGAACTTCAATTTGCCCTACTGGTCGACCAGCATCACCGATTTCTGGAAGCGATGGCACATCTCGCTCACCTCGTGGTTTCGGGACTACGTTTACGTGCCGCTCACTGGCAATCAGTTCTGGGTGCCGCCGTGGCGCGCCTACTCAGCCATGTTCGTGGTGTTTGTTCTGTGCGGATTTTGGCATGGAGCCAGTTGGACCTTTTTGGCCTGGGGCGTGTTGCACGGAGCGATGCTAGTGGCCGAACGCGTCTTGCTTCTGCGAGCGTTGCAGGCCATACCGGTCGTGCTCCAGAGAATCTATTCACTTTCTCTGGTCATGGCCGGATGGGTTCTCTTCCGTGCAGACTCCTTCTCGCGGGCCTCAGCCTACTTTCGCGCCCTGTTCCGTCTGAGGGACTGGACGGGTTTCGAATTGAGTTTGTTTCACGGTTTTATTGATACCGAGGGCTGGATCGCGATGGCCGTCGGCATCGTGGCCAGCACACCCCTGCTGCGTAGCATGTCTACTCGGTTTGTCGCGGTTGAGAAAGACGGCCAATGGAATGCATCGCCCGCTGGGGCGTTGGCCATCGTGTTGCTTCTCCTCGTCACCACGATGAAACTCGCCAATTCTTCTTTCAATCCCTTCATCTACTATCGATTCTAGCAACGGACCATGTCGCGTCTGACCAATATCATCCTGGTGGTCTTCTTCGCGGGTCTGCTTTTGGCTCCGACTGTGGCCAGCCTCTGTGGGTTCAACCCCATGGGGAAGCTAGACGAGCGACGAGCGTTGGCAGCAAAGCCGCGCTCGTGCCCGACCTGGCGCGAGTGCCTGTCATCAACCTCGTCAGTAGCCGCACTGGCGCAAGCGTGGGACAAGTACTACACGGACCACTTCGGTCTCCGCAAACTGCTGATAGGAACCTATCGACTCGCACTTTTCCACGTGCTGCGCACCTCGCCGAACCCGGCCGTGGTAGTCGGTCGATCAAACGGTGGGCAACGGTGGCTTTTCTACGATGGAACCATCGCCAATGATGGCATCGGATTTGAGTCGCTGCTCGGCAAGAAGCCCTACACGGACCAAGAATTGGCGCTGATCGCCCGGAACCTGACCCGCTGGACGGAACTGGCGCAGCGAAATGGAGTCAAGCTTTTGATCTTGCCGATTCCCGACAAGCAAAGCATCTATCCCGAAAATTTGCCGCGGCGGCTGCAACCGACAGCCGGAAGTCGTTCCCGGCTGGATCAATTCTGGACCATGGCGGAGAAGCTGAAAGGGGTACCGCTGATCGATATACGCAGTGCTTTGCGCACGGCGAAGCAGACGAAGCAAGTCTACTATGCGACAGACAACCACTGGAACGAACAGGGAGCGCTCATCGCCTACCAACTTCTGATGGACGCTTTGCGCCTGCAAGACAACGGACGGGGAGGACTACCGAGGGATGCCGTTCGATGGGCGCCACCAAGGCCGGGAATATCCGACAATCTCCTGGTTTCAGGCCTTCCTGTCCCCTACGGAGAGTGGCCGGTGGCCCCCATACTGCCAACCAGCCAGCCTGTGGATGGGTCTCGGCGGGGCAAGCTGCTGGTGCTATCCGATTCCTTCTTCGAGGGCATTCAGCCCTATTTCGAATATGAGTTTGCCGTCGTGAAGATTCGCCGCACCGGCCGTAGCGCACAAGAAGACCTGATCACCCAGGGACTCCTCGACGCGGAGAAGCCCGATGCGCTCCTGCTTGAAGCTGTGGAACGGTACTGGACCTCGTAGCTAGCGCTGACCCGGTTTGCCCAGCCCGGTGACCAGCTTTCGCACGGCAGCCCGCAGGGCGTCCGGATCATAGGGCTTGCGCAGGATCGGGTCGTTGGCGATCATTTCGGCCCTGGCCCCCAACGATTCGGCGGCATAGCCGCTGGCAAACAACACTGGAATGTCCGGGCGAAGTGAACGGCAGCGCGCGGCGACTTCGAAACCGCTCAGCCCCGGCATCATGATGTCGAGGAAGAGCAAGTCGAATTGTCCGGGATCCACGCCAAACCGATCGACTGCCTGCTGTCCGTCGGCCACGGCAATCACCCGTGCTCCGAAACGGACCAACACCTTTTCNNGGTCGCGCGCCGGCTCGGCGGGTGGCTCCTCTGCCGAGGCCCGCGCCCGGGTCGCGCAGGGTAGCAGCACGACAAACTCCGCACCTTGGCCCGGCTCGCTACGGGCGGCAATGTGCCCGCCGTGCTGCCGGATGATGCCGTAGACGACCGCCAGACCTAGGCCGGAACCCCGGTCGCGCGGCTTGGTCGAGAAGAACGGCTCGAAGATCCGTTCGAGTACCTCCGCAGTCATGCCCTGGCCGGTGTCCGAGACTGTGACACGGGCAAATGGCCCGGCCGACCTCTGGCACAGCTGTCCCGCGCTGGCGGCGTCAAGCACCACCGATTCAATCACGATGGACAGGAGTCCTCCGTCGGGCATGGCGTCGCGGGCGTTGAGGCAGAGATTGAGCAAAACCTGCTCCATCTGGCTCTTGTCCGCCTCGGCTACCACCGGCTGCGGGGCAGCGCGGAAATCAATGCGGATGTTTTCGGGAAGCAAACGCCGGATCATCGCCAGATGGGTGGCCACCAGGCTGTTGAGATCAACGCTCTCCCACTTGAGCGCCTGCCTGCGTCCGAAGGTGAGAAGCTGCCGGGTGAGCTGACTGGCCTGAGCGACGGCGCCGATGATCGCGCCGAGCGCCGCCTCGCGATCGCGACTGTCCGGGACGAGGGCGAGGTTGGCGTTGCCGCCGATCACCTGGAGCAAGTTGTTGAAGTCGTGCGCGATGCCGCCGGCCAGCAGACCGACGGCTTCGAGCTTTTGCGCCTCCCGCAACTGATCCTCCAGTGCACTCTGCCGGTCAGCGGCGTCGCGTAGCTCCGTGATGTCGCGGACGAAGGCGAGCACGGCGTCGCCACCGTCCCATTCGACGCGGGTGGGACTCGACTGTACCCAGCGGTGCGAGCCGTCCTTACGGAGCATCTGCCAGCCGGGATGAGGTGGCACATGCGCTCCGCGCAGCACGGCCTCGGTTTGCGAACGCAATTCATAGCGGAAAGCTGGGGCAGCGAATTCACTCCAGTCGCTCTGCCAGGGAAACTCGGCAGCGGTTTGGTAGCCCATCATCTCGAGCGCGGCAGGATTCGCGTAGCGCACACGCCCGCCCTGGTGGACCACGATGCCGACGATCGCCGATTCGATCAGGGTGCGATAGCGTTCCTCGCTCTGGCGCAGGGCGCGCTCGGTGGCGACGCGTTCAGTGATGTCGCGGGAGACGACTAGAGCGGACACGATCGCCCCGTCGCCGCCGATTTCGGGAATGGCCCGCGACTCGAAACGCCGCAGCCCGGTGGGCGTCTTCAGCTCGAACTCAACTGTAACCGGCGTGCCGCCCGCAAAAACCCGATCCAGGGTTCGTTGCGAGAGCGCGGTTTGTTCTCCGGTGAGGGCGAATTCACCCATCCGCCGTCCGGTTACCTCGGCGGGGGAAAGCCCGGTCGCGGTGGCAAATGCCGGATTGACGTAGAGGTAGCGTGCTTCGCGGTCGTAGCGCACTACCAGGTCGGGCGAGTTCTCGGCCAAGGTCCGCACCTGTTGCTCGCGCTCGAAGATTTCCCGACGCGATTGTTCGCGCTCCTCGATGTGTTTGCGCAGCGCCTCGCGCATGCGACCGAGAGTGACGGACAGCAGATCGATTTCGCTCAGGTGGGAGCGCACCGGCGCGGTCTCGCTCAGGTCGAGCGAGGTAATTCGCTGGCCTTGCGCCGCCAGTTCGGCCAGCGGCTGCGAAAACCAACGGGCGAGACGCAGCGCCAGCCACGCAGCGGCGAGCAGGGCCAGAAGCCCAACTGCGGCGATGAGCCACTGATACTCGCGGGCCGCCGGAATCAGGTCGGATTCGGGCAGCAGCATGCCGATCCAAAAGCGTTGCCGGGAGCCGAACTCGAAAGCGGTGAATCCCGCCCACCAAGTTTCGCCGTCTATCGCGAGACGAAAGTGATCGGGCTGGTCTCTGTGATCGGCCTGCCACCTGTCCACTGCCTCCGCAACGTGGGGAGAGCCGGCTTCGGCGACCGGTTGTAACGAGGGCACGTCGGCATCTGGCCGGCCGTGGGTCCGGCTGCCCCGGGGCGGCCCGAGCAGTCTGCCGTCATCAGTCAGCACAAACATCATCCCGCGCGGCGAGGGTTGTGCCGAGGTGGTGAACTGCGCAATCTCGTTGAGCGGCAAATTGTAGGTGACGATCAGAATTTCGCCCGACGGGTCGCGCGCGGCCACGGCCGCGGAGATGCCGGGGCCCTTCGCGGTGTAGAGCGGGTAGACATCGGTCCATGCCACCAGGCTCGCAGCAGCGGCCTGCGCCTCGGGCAGGGTTTGATCGCGAAACGCGGCCATCGCAACCTTGTACCAGGGGCGCTGCCGACTGTTGTATCCCGACAGCGACAGATCCCATTTCTGCACGAGCTGTCGTCCGGCGTCCTCCCACAACGACCAGCGACTGGTTTCACCCCATTCGGCCGGCCGAAAATCCCGCGTGAGAAACTGCAGGTGGCGCGGATCGGGCGAAGGCAGCTGGTCCGACACGGGTTTGAGGAGGCCGGAGCGGCGGACGAGTTCGGTGTAGCGTTCGATGAGAAAATGCGCGCCCTTCTGATCGGCAAGCAACATCGAATCGACCTTGGGCAGCGAAAACAGCCCCGGCATCAGTAGATCTCGGCGTGCCTCCGCGTCGTTGGCGGAGAACCGCCCCTGCCGGATCGCTGCGTAGTCCTCGACCAGCTTCTGCCCGATTGGATCGAACAGGTCGTGCAGCCGAGCCTCCGTGTCTCGCCCCAACGCGAACATCAGGGATCCGGCGACGTCATGCGCCAGGCGCGCGGTGCCGAGGAGCGAAGCGGTCAACAGGCTGCCCGAGACCAGCAACACCACCAGGGCGAAGGCAATCAGCAACCCTTCGCGAATGCTAAAGCCTCGCCGCAGCGGAGTTTGCTCGGGAACGCCCTGCTTTCGCATCATCGTGAAACCCGCTCGTCGCAGCTGGATCGACAAGGGGCCAGCGCCGCAGTTTACACCCGGAGAAAGAAGTCCGGACCGAGACGATGAATCAATGGCACTCACAGGCCGCTCACTCGCCTCGCGCTTGCTTCGTCGCGGCCTCAAAGACGACGTGCGCTGGCGTCATAACGAACGCACCACACCAAAGTCGCATGGCCAGCCCAGACCTGCGCCATGTAGCACGCGGAGCGGGGCCAGCCGCGAAGCCCTGGACTTTTGTGTGATTTCTGGCAACTTGAGGCGAATACGCTGTGATGCTCAGAGTAGGGCCGTGACGGTTATCTCTCCTTGAATCTGATGGCGAGGGAGTAGGATGGGCAATA